>NZ_JACTAC010000005.1 GCF_014486675.1 Flavobacterium macrobrachii | reverse complement strand
GTGCTAGGTGTTTCATGGTGTTATCTGAAAATAGTCTTCTTTTTTATATATTTGTCAAAACTACAATTATAAAAATAGAATAAATGGAATTTATTTATAATTCATTTAGACATTCGGGGGTTATTTTGAATGAACCTGAATTCATTGAAGAATTCACCGAAATTCTTGATGTAATTTCATCAATAACCGATGAACAATTGATTACAAAACATAATAGTTATGGTATTAATAATATTGAAAACACTCCTAAAAGTTTGTCAAAAGCAATAAATGATTTGTTAAAATCAGGTTTAGTTGCAAGAGGTTGGATAGCTGAATCAAGAATTTTTCAAGATAATAATTATCAAGGTGACACATGGAGACTAGATTTTGCAAAACAAGATATTTCAATTGAAGTTGGCTTTAATCATTCAAGTGTTATTGCTTGGAATTTAACTAAACCTGTTTTAGCTAGTGAATTAAATCATGTCCAAAAAGCTATTCAAACCAAAATAGGTGTTATTATTACTGCAACTGAAGAACTTAAGCAAAGAGGTGGTTTTGATGGTGCTGTAGGTACTTATGAAAAATATCTAGACTATTTACCTCCATTAAATAATGTCCTAACAGTTCCCCTATTTATAATTGGTTTAAGAGCTCCTAATACATTTAGAGTTGAAGATTTTCAATTAGCACCTAGAAAAAAAATTGGTCAAATCATTATGTTATAAAATCATAAATTGAATTTTTAATCTTAGAATTTAGAGCAACACCTATTTTTTCTATAACTCCAACAACCAAAGCATTTCCCATAAAAAAAGCACGTTTAGTATCAGTAATTCCATCTAGTTTTGAGTGATTGTCTGGAAACATGTTTAATCGTTCCAGTTCTACAGGCGATAATCGTCTATAACCTTTTTCGGTTTTAATAACATGCTTAAATCTAGAAGCTGATTTTCCACCTTCACCAGTTATTATTGTTCTTGATGGTTTGTCTAATGGATCTGGAAAAATCATTCCTCCTTCACTATAATTGTACTCAAATCCTTGAGAATTTTTTCTCATTTCTTTTTTTGCTCCTTTTAAGTAAAACCATTTATCTAATTCTTCCTCTTTTATGTAAAATTCTTCGGTTACTTCTCCGTTTTGAATAATGTCTTTTAGAACTGTGAACTGATCTTCATAACTTGGTTTAGTTTTGATTGTAGTGACAATTCCATCAATCATTATTCCGGTATTTTCAAACATTCCTTTTTTACCATTTTTGTTAAAATTCTCTGAGATTTCAACAATATCGCCTTTTAATTGAAATTCGTTTGGAAATAAAATGTTATCAGATTGAACAGGAAAAGCATTCGCCAAAGTTCCGTCTTTAAGTAACCAATCTGTTGAATTAGTTTCTTTTATTTCGTTGTAAACTGTTGAATTTTGAGAATATGCCAAAATAAAAATCCTTCTTCTTCTTTGTGGCATTCCATATTCAGCAGCGTTTACGACTCGCCATTCCACTGCGTAACCTAAATCATTTAAACTTTTTAGAATAATTGCAAAATCTCTACCTCTTTGACCTGATGGAGATATTAGAAGTCTGTCAACATTTTCTAAAAATAAATATTTCGGCTTATTCTCTTTTTCACTTAAAATTTTGTGTATTGACCACCACAAAACACCTTTTTTACCAATTAATCCTTTGGAGTTTTTTAGTGTTGTAGCAACTGAATAGTCCTGGCAAGGAAAACCGCCAACTAATAAATCGTGATCCGGAATTTCAGAAACTTCAACAGAAGCAATGTCTTTGTTACTATGTCCATTTTTTCCAAAACGATTTTCATAAACCATCGATGCATGCTGGACTTTAGTAGATGGTTCCCATTGATTACTCCAAACTACTTCGTAAGGACTCTCAAAATCTTCTTTATAATTGGATGATGCTGATTTGTTATTCCATCCCTCTAAACCAAGACGAAATCCACCAACACCAGCAAATAATTCTATAACTTTTATTTTATTTTCCATCGTGAATAGTTTTTAGGTATAATGCTTTTTCCTCCGCAACTTTTAAGACTTCTTCAATATTTTCTTCATCATAAATTGAATTTGCAATTTGATCACTTAACCAACTTGTAATTAATCTATTTTTATCAATTTCGTAAAACTCAGCAAACTTCTCAACTTGTTCTTTGGAAGGTTTTCTTTCACCACGTTCAAATTTACTGACAATCGCCTGATCAATATCAAGTGCAGAAGCAACTTGTCTTAAAATAAGACCTTTGCTTTCTCTTTCTGTTTTTATAATATCTCCAAATGTTTCCATAAGACAAAAATTGTTTTGACAAAAATAGTCAAAAAATTAAATTAAGCTAATTTTAGAATAAATATTTAAGTAATATAGTTAAGTTCTCTTCCAATCTAAACTAGTTCTCTTCCGAACTAAACTAGTTCTCTTCCGAACGAAACTAGTTCTCTTCTGAGCTAAACTAGTTCTCTTCCGAACTAAACTAGTTCTCTTCCGAACTAAACTAGTTCTCTTCTGAGCTAAACTAGTTCTCTTCCAATCTAAACTAGTTCTCTTCCAAGCTAAACTAGTTCTCTTCTGAGCTAAACTAGTTCTCTTCTGAGCTAAACTAGTTCTCTTCTGAACTAAACTAATTCTCTTCCGAACTAAACTAGTTCTCTTATTATCTAAACCAGTTCTCTTTTGAACTAAACTAGTTCTCTTCCGAACTAAACTAGTTCTCTTCTGAACTAAACTAGTTCTCTTCCGAACTAAACTAGTTCTCATATTATCTAAACTAGTTCTCTTCTGAGCTAAACTAGTTCTCTTCTGAAGGAAACCAGTTCTCTTATTATCTAAACTAGTTCTCTTCGGAAGAGAACTTGATTATTTTGCATAAAAAAACCAGCTAATTTTAGCTGGCATTAAATAAATCGTAAATGGATTACTATGGTTTCTTTTTTCCTTGACCTTTAAATCTACGTGCAATTTGCTCTACTAATGCTTTTGCATTGGCATCGCGCTTTGATGCGGTTTTTAAAAAGCCATATACTTCGTCTGCTTCTTTCATCGCGTCCGATGAAAGGGCAAGCAAGGTATCGTTCAATGCCTCTGTTAATGCCTGAGAAGCGATTAATAATGGATACAATTTGTTAATTGCATCTACATCATTTGCAAATTCTTCTAAAGGAAAATCAGAAGGCAAACTGCCAGGAAACTGGTTAGCTCCAAGCAGGTTTTCATTTACATAATCGACACTCTTTGGTCCCATTTTTCTAAATTTCTTTCTCTCTTCTGCCGAAAGATTTAGCAAATACGAAAACTCAGCTTTTGTGTCATTAATGGTTTGGATCGCCGCAGTTACTACTGCATTATCCACCTCGGCCGAAATTAAATTCTGTCTAGGCATAGTGCTTAATTTTTAATTGTTTATAAATCATTTTAACCGAGCTGCTCATTATCATAACGTAGGAATTTATTTTATAGTATTACCGTTAACCATTGTTTAACAAAGATTTAACGATTAAAAAACTGTTGTTTCATTTTTAGTGTTGCTGTTTTTTGTAAAAGATTGTTTTGTTATCTCTTTATCCTCCATTTTTCAAAATAAAATTTTAATTTTGTTGAGATACTAACTAATTCAAAACAAAATGAAAAGCCTTTTTACCATCTTAACCTTTGTTGCTTTTGCCATTAGCATTACAGCTTGTTCAAGCGACGACGACGGAAAAAAATCGGGGTTAACCGCCCGAATTAACGGTGTAGAACGAACGTTTAACACTATTGAAGTAACAGAAGAAGATTTTGGCGAATACACGGATTATATCATTGATGCGGTTCAATCGGACGATGTTACTAAATCAATTACCATTTCTCTAGGAAAAGGTTCACTAGGTACTGAAAGCATCTATTTTATTCAGTATTATGATGGTACTACGTTTTACCAATTGTCTAGTCCACAGATTACATCAAACGTAACGGAGAGTTCGGCTTCTAAAATTAAAGCTACTTTTTCGGGTATTTTAAACGATGGTGGTTCAGGAAACGTAAATATTGCTAACGGAGTTATTGATTTAAAACCATAACAATACAATACTACTAATTTAAAAACGTCTCTTTTGAGGCGTTTTTTTTGTGCTGATAAGTTTGAAAAACTATAAACAACGATTTTTTATTACGGTTTATAGATAAATTTTGGCAGTTTTTATAATCCAAACCATCTTTGAGGAAACAAAAAAATAATTATGAAAAAAATTCTCTACACTTTTACCTTACTTTTTTTGGCGTTTAGTTTTACCTCTTGTTCAGATGATAGCGATGATAATCAAAACATTATCATACACAACGCCACAGGTACTTTAACCTTAAAACTGAATGGCGAGTCGAGAACATTTGGCACATTAAACGTGAGAGAAGAACGCTATGATGGCTACACCGATTTAATTATTCAAGGTACTCAAAAAGATGATGCTACAAAAAGTATCACAATTGCGCTGGGCAAAAACAAATTGGGTTCAGATAGTGTTTATTTTGTTCAATACATTAATAATGGTACGCATTATCAAATGGGAAGTGCCACTGTAACAGCAGATATTACGGAAAGCAACGATTCTAAAATCATTGGAACTTTTTCAGGAAATTTAACCACTATCAACATGGATGGTTTGATGCTTACGGAAGGTGTTTTAAATATTTCTTACTAAAATACTTTTTCAAAAAATAGGATTTTAAAAAACGACGCTCAACTACGCGTCGTTTTTTTTTAAATCTCAAAAAAATAAATTCTAATAAAGTTCAATCAGTTTTAAGCAATAGTTTATTTTTGCCAAATGGGAAGAAAACAAACAAAAAAAGTCATTTTTGAAAACATAACCGTTTTAGATGCTGGCGCCAAAGGTGTTTCGGTAGCTAAAGCTCCAGAAGGTCAAGTTATTTTTATACCCAACGTTGTTCCTGGCGATGTGGTTGATGTGCAAACATTCAAGAAAAGAAAAGCCTATTATGAAGGTAAAGCCATAAAATTTCATGAACTTTCTAGTCATAGAGTTGAACCAGTTTGCGAGCACTTTGGTGTTTGTGGCGGATGCAAATGGCAGAATATGAAATATGAACAGCAATTGTTCTATAAAAATCAAGAAGTTTTTAATCATTTAAAACGTATCGGTAAAATTGAATTGCCTGATTTTGAACCTATATTGGGTTCAGAAAAACAGTTTTTCTATCGTAATAAAATGGAATTCGGTTTTTCTAATCAGCGTTGGTTAACCGAAGACGAAATAAAATCGGATGATGATTTAGGAAACCGAAATGCTTTAGGATTTCACATTCCAAAAATGTGGGATAAGATTTTAGATATTTCAAAATGTCATCTGCAAGAAGATCCGTCAAACGCTATTCGCAATGAAATTAAGCGTTTTGCAGTAGCAAATGATTTACCCTTTTTTGATGCTAGAAATCACGAAGGTTTGTTGAGAACGTTGATGATTAGAACGGCATCCACTGGTGAAATTATGGTTTTGGTTCAGTTTTTTAAAGAAAATAAAACGCAACGTGAATTACTTTTAAATCACATTGCAGAACAATTTCCACAAATCACTTCGCTACAATATGTTATCAATGGTAAAGCCAACGATACGTTGTATGATCAAGATATCAAACTTTTTAAAGGTCGCGATTATATTTTGGAAGAAATGGAAGGTTTACATTTTAGTATTAACGCTAAATCGTTTTATCAAACCAATTCAGATCAAGCCTACGAATTGTACAAAGTCACTCGCGAATTTGCTGGTTTAACAGGAAACGAAACGGTTTATGATTTATATACAGGAACCGGAACTATCGCACAATTTGTTTCTAAAAAAGCCAAAAAAGTAATTGGCGTAGAAGCAGTTCCCGAAGCCATTGCTGATGCAAAAGAAAATGCAAAACGCAATGAAATCAAGAATTGCGAATTCTATGTTGGTGATATGAAAAACGTTTTCAACGATACCTTTATTGCACAACATGGCAAGCCAGATGTAATCATTACTGATCCACCAAGAGATGGAATGCATAAAGATGTTGTTGAGATGTTATTAAAAACGGGTGCGCCAAAAATTGTTTATGTAAGTTGTAACTCGGCTACGCAAGCAAGAGATTTGGCTTTGATGGATGAAAGATATAAAGTAACGCGTGTTCGACCAGTTGATATGTTTCCACAAACGCATCATGTTGAAAATGTTGTACTTTTGGAACTGAGATAGTAGTAAGATTTGAGTATTAAGTACAAAGACCTATGAAAAAAATATTTTTATCATTGTTTGTGTTTTCACTTTTAGGTTGTGAGAAAGACGATATTTGCAGCGATGAAACCACTCCTCGATTGATAATTGAGTTTTTTAATATCGCTCAACCTGCTAATAATTTGAATGTAAACAATCTAAAAGTTACAGGCGTTGGAATGACTGATGAGTTAGATACGTTTACAGCAGTTAGTAAAATAGAATTACCGCTCAAAATTACTGACGATGTAACTCGATACAGTTTGACATTAAACAGTACCAATGATGCTATAAAAAATGAAGATATTCTAGAGTTTAATTACACCCGAAATCAAGTTTTTGTGTCAAGAGCTTGTGGATATAAAACCACCTTTGAATTAAACCCAGCGAATGGTGTTATTCATTCTAATGAAACAATTCCAAATACGCAATGGATAAAAAATATATTTATTGAAAACAACAGTATATCAACTGAAAATGAAACACATATCAAAATTTACTTTTAGTATTGCTTTGATGTTAGTTTCATTACTAACGCAAGCACAAGATACAACCGAAAAGAAAGATACTATTGCTCCAAAAATGGAGCGATATGGTTTGAGAGTTGGGGTTGATTTATTCAAATTAACACGTTCTTTTTATGAAGATAAATATCGAGGATTAGAATTAGTTGGTGATTATCGACTAACCAGAAAGCATTATCTAGCTGCCGAAATAGGTAACGAAGACAAAACGGTTGACGACGAGCAACTTAATTTTTCAACCAAAGGTTCTTATATTAGAGTTGGATTTGATTACAATGCTTTTGAAAATTGGCTTGATATGGAAAATCAAATCTACGTTGGTTTACGTTATGGTTTTAGTACTTTTAGTCATACTTTAAACAGTTACACGATTTATGACTCTAATCATTATTTTGGCATTCCAACCGAAGTTCAATCAGGGGAAGAATTCACAGGATTAACAGCACAGTGGATGGAAGTTGTAGCAGGTGTAAAAGCAGAGGTTTTTAATAATGTTTTTGTTGGCTTTAGTTTTCGATTGAATAGATTGATTTCTCAAAAAGAACCTAATAATTTTGAAAACCTCTACATTCCTGGTTTTAATAAAACATATGGTGGAGAATTTGGCATAGGATTTAATTATTCGGTTTCTTATTTTATTCCTTTGTATAAATCGAAAGTAAAACCAAAAGAAAAGGAAGAACCAAAAAAAATAAAAAAATAAAATGAGTAAAAAAACCAAAGCGTTACTGTATAACTTAGTTTGTTTTGCAGTTATTTTTATCAGTTTCCGATTTTTAATTGAACTTTATACCAACCTAAGAGGTTATTGGATTCCTCTGACAGCATTTGTGATAGGAACAATTCTAGCACCTAAATTTCAAGCAATTTCAAGTCCTAATGGAGAAAAGATATATATGCGTTGGATACTTTTAAAAGGAATTAAAGAAGTTGGCTAATTTTAAGTTTTACTACAGCTGTTAACTTTAAACTTGCTAATTTTTTTGTATTTTTATGAAAACTGTAACATTCTTGATTGTAGCTATCTAAAAGTAATAATCCGACAAAAGGTCAAAAAAATCGACAAAATAATGTTAATTTTAAAAACCGTAAGCATTTTATTAATTATATTTGCTCAACCAAATCTACATAATACTAATTAAAAAAATACAGTTACCATGAGCACTATCAACTATAACTACAAAATTGCTTACAAGCTAGATGAAAATGGTAATCGAATTATTGAGTTCACTCAGAAAGAATTATCTTCTGGAGGAAATGCAATTTCGATAGATATTCCCGAAAACGATTTGCCTATAGTAGTTTCTAAATTAAGTAATATTTATTCCATTATAGATGAACCAATTATTCCTTTTGATGAAAAAAAGGAAGAAATTTTTCTTGAACCAAATATTATCCAAACACTTGTGGCATTATTCCTTTCAGGTGTTACTGTTAAAGATTTATCAACACAATATAATTATCCAGAAGAAATAATTAAATCTCACCTAGAACACAAAGGAATTGTGATATTTGATGAAATATAATTTTTTCGAATTAATCAAATCTTAGGATACTCTAAATTAATTTTTCTATTATTTTTGTAAAGTATGACGTAATATCATTGCTATAACTTTATGAAAAAAATAGTTTATTTTCTTTTATTGTTTTTCCCTTTATTAGGTAATTCTCAGAATGGTTATGAAATTACCATTAATTTAAAAAATTCAAAAGATACACTCGCCTATTTGACTTATTATCAATTTGACAAAACATTGATAAAAGACACTTGTACTACAATCAAAAACGGCAAAATAATCTTTAAAGGAAAAGCTAAACTTGACAAAGGGATTTATTCACTGGTTAGCCAACAAAAAACAATTTATTTTGATTTTTTCGTTGATGATACTAATCAAAAATTAGAGTTTAATACTGACTCTTCACAAAATATTATTAGTAATTTACAAGCGGTTAATTCACCACAACATAATGCTTTTTTTGATTACATAAGAAAGATTAATCAAGAAGGAACTGAATTTCAAATTGCTAAACAAAGTCTGAATAGTAAAGTAGTTAGAGACTCTCTAAAAATTATTGAAAAACAAAAAGAATTTGAACTAAAGATTTTAGATTTAGAGGAAGATTTTGTTGCAAAAAATAACGGAACTTACATTGCTGATGTTATAAACATCAAGATGGAAAAAATACTTAAAGATGTTCCAAAAGCTTCAAATGGTCGTCCTGATAGTTTAGCTGTTTTCAATTTTTACAAAAATAATTATTGGAAAAATATCAATTTTAAAGATGATGCTATTTGTCGAAATCCTTTTTTTTATGGAAAGTTAAAGAAATATTTTGAACAAGTTGTTTACACTCATCCAGATTCATTGATTGTTGAAGTTGATAAAATGATTGAAAAAACAGTTCCTAACAGCTTACTCTACAAATTATTACTCAGCCACTTCACTTATACTTACGAATCGTCAAAAATTATGGGATTCGACAAAGTATTCGTTCACATGTCTGATAAATATTTTAAAACAGGAAAAGCAGCAGGAGTTTATCAAGATGAAACCACTGTTCAACGAATAATAAAACGTGCCGATAAATTAAAACCAATAACCGTTGGTTCAATTGCTCCAGATATTTCAATGATTGACATTTCAAACGGTAGTCGATTGAAACAGCTTGGTTTTGAAAATGTTAAAACTAGCGAAGAAGTAACCAAACTATATTACGCTAATCAAGCCGAACTGTCAAAAATGTATGTAAAACTACACGATGTTAAAGCTGATTATACGATACTCATTTTTTGGGATGTCGATTGTGGTCATTGTCAAAAGGAAATCCCAGTATTAAAAGAAGTTTATGATGAACTTCTTAAGGAGAAAAAAGATGTAAAAGTTTATAGTGTTTATACCTTATATGACTCCGAAAAATACAAGAAATACATTGCTGAACACAATTTAAACTTTATCAATTTATATGATGGTGCACACATCAATAATATCGTTGAAAAATATGATGTATATTCAACACCGGTTATTTATTTACTAGATAAAAACAAAAGAATCAAAGCAAAACGTATTGGTGTGGATCAAATTAAAAAGATTATTTCGTTTATAGAAAAAGAAAACAAATGAAAAAACAACCCCAATTATCTGAATTAAGCCTTGAAGAACTGGAGAAAAGAGCCAAGATGACTAAGTTTTCCAATATAATGCTGTGTGTTGCTTTAGTATTTCAATTTTTAGTTGGCGTATTTTTAACCTACAAAAATGGTTTCAATGTTTTTATAATTCTTCCCGTTGCTTTTTTACCTTTAATAATTGTCAATTTTACTAATCTGAAAAAAATCAACGAAGAAATTACTAAACGTAAATAAAGATGAGAAAGATTATTATTGCTTTACTATTGATTTCTATAAATTCATTTGCCCAAAATAAATTCGGAGCTTTTACTGGTTTGAATTACTCTTATTTTACTGATGGTTTTGGTCAAGTTCTTGCCGAAGAATCATTTGGGTTGCAACTTGGTGTGGTTTATGAAAAACAGCTTTCACCAAAAGTAGCTTTTCGTCCAAAATTAATTTTCTCACAACAAGGTGACAGAACCAGAACGCCAATGAATGTTGATTTTGATCCAGTAGTTTATGAAAATTTTGAAGTGGATAATTTAGATAAAAAGCTTACTTACATCAATATTCCAATTGACTTCAAATTTTGGAACAAAATCTATTTAATTGCTGGTCCGCAAATTGGTTTTCTTGTAAACGAAAAATCTTTTGGAGATTATCCAGAAAAAGCAAAAAGTGATATTGATTTTGGAATAAATTTAGGGACAGGATTTACTGTTAATAAAATGTTTTTTGAAGTCGGAATTTACCAAGGACTAACTTCAGTTTATGAATATCGTTATTTTTTCACAGGAAATAATGTAAGCGCACAAAATGGCTTTGCCAAGTTTACCGTTGGCTATATGTTTAACTAATCTTCTTGTTGTTGACCCGAGCCATTTTGGCGAATTGGCGAAGCAAATTTAGTTCTTTTACTTCCTTCATACATTTCATATTTCACCAATCGAGCTTCTAAACTTCCGTTGAAAAGCTTGATTTTTCGTGAAGGACGAAGTCCAACATACTTTAATGCTTCCAAATTTGCCGTAATAAACCAAGCATTCGTATTTGAGTAATTATTTTTCAGCGTATCGCCAAGTTCTCTGTAAAAACGCTCTAGTTCAATATCCAAACGTTCTCCGTATGGCGGATTGAAAACCATGTGTAATGGACCAACGGTTTCTTTTTTGGTTTCAAAAAAATTAGCCTGACTTATTGTGATGTAATCTTCTAAATTTGCATTTCTAACATTGTCTTTTGCTTTTTGAACAGCACTCGGAGCTTTGTCATAACCAACAATCGTATGATGAAATTCTCTAGTTCGCTTCATCAACGCATCAATAATTTGGTCAAATAAATCGTTGTCCCAATCATTCCATTTTTCAAAAGCAAATTCTTTTCGGTTGATATTAGCTGGAATATTACAAGCAATCATCGCGGCTTCAACCAAAATTGTTCCCGAACCACACATTGGATCCAAAAAATCGGAACTACCATCCCAACCTGAAAGCAACAGCATTCCAGCGGCTAAAACTTCGTTAATTGGCGCAATATTGGTAGCTGTTCTATAACCACGATGATGTAGCGAAGCACCGGAAGTATCGAGCGAAACCGAACATTGATCTCTATCGATATGTATGTTTATTCTCAAGTCTGGAAAATCCTTATCAATGCTTGGTCGTTGTCCAAATTTATCACGAAACTGATCTACAATCGCATCTTTTGCTTTTTGAGAAACAAACTGCGAATGCTTGAAATTATCCGAATGAATGGTAGTATCAATAACAAAAGTTTGGTTAGCATTCAAATACTTACTCCAGTCAACTCCTTGAATTCCTTTGTATAAACTTAGGTCGTTAAAAGCTCTGAAATGATAAATAGGTTTCAAGATTTTTAATGCGGAACGCAAAGACAAATTGGCTTTATACATAAAACCTTTATCGCCTTTAAAACTTACCATTCGAGTTCCAATTTCAACTTCTTGCGCACCAAGTTGGTTTAATTCTTTTGCTAGTATTTCTTCAAAACCAAAAAAGGTTTTGGCTACCATTTTAAAATTTTCCATAAATCAATTTCAATGTCAATATCAATTGCAATATCAAAGTGTCGGGACAAATGTAATTTTTACAATTAACTAAATCCCAAACTTGGGATAATTTTGGCAAAAATACACTAAATAAAGTGTAATGACATTTATTAAAAAAAAGAAGTTACAATAGTAACTTCATTTAATTGAATTTTATTCGCTATTATTTACTATTCTACTTTTCCTTTTAAGTAAAGAACTGTAAAATTTGGTTGGGTATTTGCCTCTATTACAATAGATTTACTTACAGTTCCTTTATTATCATTATCAGAAATAAATTTAGCCTCTATTACCGCATAATCATTAGGATTAATAAGACTGTCTTTTAATTTAGCAACTGTACATCCGCAACTTGTTTTTATTTTTTTTATTATCAAAGAATTACTGGACGAGTTTTTTAATTTAAATTTAACATCCACAGTGTCATTTACTTTAATTTTACCAAAATTGAATTCATTTTTATCCACTTCAATAGTAGCTAAACCATCATTTTTTGACAAGAAAAAACTAATAAACACAAAATCAATAAACAGATTATATTATTTTTTTTCATTTTCAATGATATCATACATATTGTTATACGTCTCTAATTTATCAGTATTCAAACTGCCAAAATATTTTATCTTGTTGTCTTTACCCACAACAACATAATAAGGAACTGCTGAAAATCGCAACTTTTTAAAGACTGTACTATCCGTAAAATAATTATTAAAGGTGTAGCCTTTTAAAAATTTCTTTGCTCGAACTTGGTCATCTGGTTTTTCAATAATATTTAAGGCATAAAATTCAATAGCTTCATCGCCTTTGTAATGATTTTTTAATTTTTCAAATTTAGGAAACTGAGAGATACATTGACCACATGAATTTGACCATAAATCTATTACTTGAATTTTATTTTTCTCAACTTCATAAATTTTTCCATTAAAATCTTTTTTTTGAATACTTGGCATATCAATATTCACAATAGAAAAGTTTTTTTCAACATAATTATAATTATAATAATTTAAAATATTTGAATGATTTATTGCCAATATTATAAAAATAACTAAATACAGTGAAGAAAAAATTAACTTGTTTTTTTTATTGCTTTTATGAACTACAAATACAAATACCAATGCGATTGCATAGATTAAAATATTTGTTATTCCTGGCATACCAAGATTATTTACAAGACCATAAATAAACGTTAAAAACAATGTAGCAAAAGGAAAAAACAACAATATTAGACCAATTTTTTTGAATGGATTAATTCTTATTAAAAAATAAACTAAGAAAAAATTTAAAATTCCTGTAGCTATAAAATTGAAAAAAATACCAAAGCTCCTTCCTAAAAAATTAAAATAATAGTAAATAACTAAAAGTAAAATAAAAACAATTTTACTGTATGTTTTTTCTAAAATCATAGCATACTCTTTTTTTTAATTAAAAATACAAAACAAAAATAATCGCTTATAATTAGCTTTTTTAATATATCACTGATAATTAAATTAATATCTGTTTAAAATCTATGATCAATGATATAAGAAGAATGAACTAGTAACATAAAATAAGTCACGAAACATATTTTTCATCTAGAAAAGTTTAATGTTGATTAGTCAAAGAAATGAAAAAATAAAATGAAAAAATAAAATTTTAACAATCCTTTTTTTCATTTCTTAAAAATGATTAAAATACACTAAATTTGTCGGTTCAGAATTCATTTGAAAAGAATAAATGTCAACAATATTAAATTCGCATTCTCAAACCGATAATCAACAGTCAAGTTGGTACGAATCTTGGTTTGATACAAAATACTATCACATACTTTATAAAGACCGAAATTACCGTGAAGCTCAGGTTTTCATGGATAATTTGACACATTATTTAAACCTGCCCGAAAAAGCAAAAGTGCTTGATTTAGCGTGTGGAAAAGGTCGTCATTCTATTTATTTAAACCAATTGGGTTTTGATGTAATTGGAGCTGATTTATCCGAAAACAGTATTGTAGAAGCTAAAAAGAATGAAAATGACAGCTTACATTTTGTAGTTCATGACATGCGTGAATCATACGAAGAAAAATTTGATGCTATTTTCAATCTATTTACCAGTTTTGGCTATTTTGAAAATGAAGAAGACAATCTTCAAACTTTGGTTGCCATCAAAGAAAGTTTGTCTGAATATGGTTTTGCTGTAATTGATTTTATGAATGTTCATCAGGTAATTGCAAACCTAATTCCCGAGGAAACAAAAACTGTTGATGACATTGATTTTCACATCAAGCGATTTGTTTTGGACGGATTTATCATCAAGCAAATTGATTTTGAAGCTGATGGGAAATCATTTCATTTTGAAGAAAAAGTAAAAGCCTTTACACTCGAAGATTTCCAAAAAATGATGGACGAAGCTGGAATTTATTTACTAGATACTTTTGGCGATTACAAATTGAAGAAATTCCACAAGAATACGAGTGAACGCTTAATAATGATATTCAAATAAATGAATTATCTACTTCCTTTATTATCAGTTGTTTTAGGATATGTAATTGCATTATTACTGAAGCCGAAAAAGAAGAAAAATTTAAAACTTTTATTAGCTTTTAGTGGTTCGTTTTTATTGTCGATTACGGTGATGCATTTACTTCCCGAAGTTTATGAGGCTCATAACCATAGTGTTGGAATATTCATTATGGTTGGGATTTTGTTCCAAATTATTTTAGAATTTTTCTCCAAAGGTGCGGAACACGGTCATGTTCACGGACATGATAAAATAGCTCGAATGCCTTGGTTGTTGTTCATCAGTTTGTGTATTCATGCTTTTTTAGAAGGATTTCCAGTTGGTCATCATCACGATTTAGCCTACGGAATTGCTATTCACCACTTGCCTATCGCAATTATTTTAACGACATTTTTTATCAATGCTGAATTGAATAAAACAGCTTTGTTTATTTTTATGCTGACTTTTGCATTTATGACACCGCTTGGAACTTTTGTTTCTGATAATGTCCCGTTGATAACTCAATATTACAATGAAATTACTGCTGTTGTTATTGGAATTTTATTTCATATTTCATCTACCATTATTTTTGAAAGCAGCGAAGGACACAAATTTAATATTGCTAAAATTTCAATGATTATTTTAGGGATTTTGTTGGCGGTTTTTGTGTAAAATCATATTGTTTTTTTAACTAAATTTGTATCAAACGAATAAAAACTATGGAAAATACAGTTTTAGATAGAATTACAATATTGCCAGATTTATGCAATGGTAAACCAACCATTCGTGGATTGAGAATTACTGTTGAAACCATTCTTCAATATCTTTCTGAAGGCGATTCTGCTGAAGACATTATAGAAGCATATCCTTTTCTTGAAAAAGAAGATATTCAAGCTGCTGTTGCTTTTGCACTCAAGAATTTATCTCTACAAAGAAACGACATTCAATTAGCCAGTTAAAATGAGTTTGTTTCTAGTAGATGTTAATTTGCCTAAAAACTTCAGTTTTTTTAATCACAATAATTTCATTTTTGTAGCCGATATCAATTTGCAAATGACTGATACTGAAATTTGGAATTATGCTTTAAAAAATAATTTAATCATCTTAACAAAAGATACCGATTTTTATTCAAAATTTCTTTTATCAGATACATTTCCAAAAATAGTTTATTTCAAAATTGGGAATTGTTCCTTAAAACAACTTCACGCCTATTTTAATTCCAATTGGACAATTATTGAAAGAGAAATTCAAAATTGTAGATTTATCATAGCCAAAGAAGATCATATTGAAAGTATTTATTAAAAAAACAATGAACTTCACCAAAACCACTGAACAATCTTCGCATTACGACAGTTTAGAAACTATGTCGGTTATTGATTTATTGACGAATATTAATAACGAAGACAAAACAGTTCCGCTTGCCGTGGAAAAAGCATTACCACAAATTGAAAATTTAGTTACTAAAGTAGTCGAAAAGCTAAAACTTGGCGGCAGATTATTCTACATTGGCGCCGGAACTTCAGGAAGATTGGGCATTGTTGATGCTTCGGAATGTCCGCCAACGTTTGGTGTTCCATTCAATTTAGTCAACGGAATTATCGCTGGCGGTGACAAAGCCATTCGTCGCGCTGTAGAAAACGCCGAAGACAATCGTGAACAAGCCTGGATTGATTTAGAAAACGAAAACATTAGTGAAAACGATGTTGTGATTGGAATTGCTGCTTCGGGAACAACTCCTTATGTTATTGGCGGTTTGGAAAAATGCAATGAGCAAAATATCACCACAGGTTGTATTACTTGTAATGATGGAAGTCCATTGGCTTTAACAGCACAATTTCCTGTAGTCGTTGTTGTTGGTCCAGAATTCGTAACAGGAAGTTCAAGAATGAAAGCCGGAACTGCTCAAAAATTAGTTTTGAACATGATTTCAACGGCAACGATGATACAACTCGGAAAAGTAAAAGGCAACAAAATGGTTGATATGCAGTTGAGTAACGACAAATTAGTCGATCGTGGTGTGAAAATGATTATGAGTGAAATTCCAGTAGATTATGAAAAAGCGGCTGAATTGTTGAAAGAATTTGGTAGCGTTAGAAAAGCAGTTGAGAATTATAATAAATAAACCATATAAGTCATATAAGGTCGTGTAAGATTTCATATGAAATTCATACTGAATAATTTAAGTTTTTTAAAAACATACTTATGTGAACTTAAATGTCTTATTTGGTAAAAAAAATAAAAAACATGCCAACAAATAGAGACATGCTAGCCAAAGGCGTAAAATATCTTGCGGGTTCATTACCGTTGATGTTTCTTGGACCAAGCGTAATTTACAACGCCTTTATGAACCAACATACCAACTGGCATTACTTGGTTTTAGCCATTGGAATTATACTTTGTATCACTTCGGTGTTTTTTGCTTTCAAAGGAATAAAAACCATAACCGATGCTTTTTTTGATGGAGATAAATAATCAAAATACCAGAAAATAATTCGTGAAATTTGTACCTAAAATAAAACTATGAAAAAAACAGCACTACTTCTACTCTATTTTTTGATGATTTCGTGTTACGAACAAGAACGAAAATGTGCCGATTTCAAAACCGGAAAATTTGAATTCTCTCAGGAAATCGATGGTAAAAAACATACTTCAATTTTTACCAGAACAGCCGATTTACAAATCGAAACCTATGACGGAAAAACAGATACCGCTTCGGTTCGCTGGGTAAACGACTGTGAATTTGTATTGCAAAAACTGAATCCAAAAACCATGCAAGAAAAAAAAGCCATCAGCATGAAAATCCTGTTTACCGAAGGTAAAAAATACACCTTTGAATATGCTTTTGTTGGCGATGCCAAAAAACAACGCGGAACGGTAACAAAAATCGAATAATTTAAAAATTAGAAGCGAACCGCTCGGGATTTATCAGTAAATGCAATTCCCGCTTTTCGTTACAATAAAAAACCTTTCTGAACACCAGAAAGGTTTTTTATTTTCTCTTCAATCGGGGCTAGAAGATTGACGATTTAATTGTTTGATTACAATTGGGAATAAAATATTTTATATCTAAAATCTAATATTTTAAATTTTACTCCAAACTCAACGTTATCTGACCATCATCATCAGTTTCCGTTTGAATATCTTCTGAAATAGTAGTTTCATCTGTTATTTCCATTTGTTCCGGTTGAACTTCTTCTGGTTCTTCAAAAGGTAATGGCTCTAATAAATTTACTTGTTTTAGTTTATCCGCAGTCAATTGATTACCTAAAGCTTTAATTCCTTTAATCGCAATAAATTGTTCCAAATCAATAGTTTGATTTTCTTTTTGAACACCTTTTACTTTAGCAAAAACAATTTCGGCAACTGGTCGCCAATCGGTAGAAACGATTTCTAATTGAGATTTTTCGTGTTCCGTAATAAAGATTTCTTCTTTGTTTTCGTTTTCAATCAAAAAGCGTTTGATGAAATAACGTTCTTTTTCACCATCATAATAAATGGCTGAAATTGGTTTCTTTGGATTCCATTTTTCCATTACGACAATGTCTTCATCAAAATGCGTAGTCAATTCTGGAATAATCGTTTTCAATTTCCCCGATTGATTAATTAATAGCAAACGATCATTTGGTCTGAATTCGCCCAATAATTCGCCTCGTCCATCTACATTCAATCGTTGAACGGTATCGTCAAACCACACTTTTCTTGGTCGCAACGTGGAAATTCCTTTTTCCTTCAGTTCAATTTTCTTAATTGGATATTTAGTAACTGTATTTCCTCTTGAAGCTCTTCCTTTAATAGCAATATCAGAAAAATCGACATCCCATTTTAGTTTTTTCACGCTTCCTACTTGACGCAGTAAGATAGTGACAACTTCTGCTTCACCATTTGGATTATCCGAAAAATAAAGCACTTGCGAACCTGCTTTTTCCTGCGTTAAATCATAAAATTTATCTCGAGTAACTCCCGAAACATTGAAACGTTTGATAAACGCCGAACCATTTTTACCATCACGATAAATCATATTGTAAATCGTTCGTTTATCGTTTTTATCAAAAACCGCAATGTGAATAATGTCTTTTCCAACGAATTTTTTATCATCTACTTTGGAAACCATCATTTTTCCGTCACGCAAAAACACAATCACATCATCAATATCAGAACAATCGGCAACGTATTCGTCTTTCTTTAAACCTGTTCCAAAAAAACCTTCTTCTTTGTTTACATAAAGCTTAGTATTTCTCAATACTACTTTTGTCGCTTCAATCGTGTCGAAATTTCGTAGTTCCGTTTGGCGTTCGCGACCTTTACCGTATTTGTCTTTCAGTTTTTGGAAGAAATCAATCGCAAAATCAATTATATTGGCTAAATGATGTTTCACTTCTTCCATTTCGGCTTCCAATTTTGCAATGGCATCATCAGCTTTATCCGAATCGAAACGCGTAATACGAATCATTGGAATTTGTGTCAATTTTTGTAAATCGTCGTCGTTAATTTCTCTAACAAACGATTTTGCGAACGGTTTGAAACGATTGTACATGTATTCATAAAGCGATTCTCTATCAGAATACAATTTGAAATCGATATACATTTCTTCACGAATGAAGATTTTTTCCAAGGTAGAAAAATGCCATTTATTTTCAAGTTCGTCCAATTGAATTTCCAACTCACGTTTGAGTAAATCAACCGTTCGATTAGTCGAAATTTTCAACATATCCGAAACACCAATAAACAACGGTTTGTGGTTTTCAATCACACAACCCAATGGCGCAACCGAAGTTTCACAAGCTGTGAAAGCATACAATGCATCAATCGTTTTATCGGGAGAAACACCTGGCGGAAGATGAATTAAAATCTCTACTTCGGCAGCGGTATTGTCTTCAATCTTTTTAATTTTTATTTTTCCTTTTTCGTTGGCTTTCAATATACTATCAATAAGAGTTGAAGTATTAGTTGAAAAAGGAATTTGGGTAATTACCAACGTTTGTTTGTCTAATTGATTGATTTTGGCTCGAACACGAACTCGTCCGCCACGCATTCCGTCATTGTAATTGGAAACATCCGCAATTCCGGCAGTTGGAAAATCGGGATACAAGGTAAACGGTTTTCCTTTCAGAATTTTTATAGAAGAATCAATCAGTTCGTTGAAATTATGAGGCAAAACTTTAGTCGATAAACCAACGGCAATACCTTCGGCACCTTGAGCTAAAAGCAACGGAAATTTAACCGGAAGATTGATTGGTTCGGCACGACGACCATCATAAGAAACTCCCCATTGTGTAATTTTTGGCGAATACAAAACATCGTGACCAAATTTAGAAATACGTGCTTCGATATAACGTGAAGCTGCCGCGCTATCGCCAGTTAGGATATTTCCCCAGTTTCCTTGCATATCGATAAGCAAATCCTTCTGCCCGATTTGCACCATCGCATCACCAATACTGGCATCACCGTGTGGATGATATTGCATCGTATGTCCAACAATGTTTGCCACTTTATTGTAACGACCATCGTCCAATTCTTTCATGGAATGCATAATACGACGTTGAACCGGTTTAAATCCGTCTTCAATCGCCGGAACAGCACGTTCCAAAATTACATAGGAAGCATAATCCAAAAACCAATCTTTGTACATTCCTGTAACTTTGGTAATGGTGTCTTCTGGATTTTCGTCGTTTTCATAAAAATGACTGCCCGAAGAAAGTCGTACTTCTTCATCAAAATCATTTTCATTGTTATTTTCCATCGGCTCGTTATTCTCGTCGTCGCTTGGAATGATGTTATCTTCTTCTTCGTCTTTCATATTTTGTTGTTTACGGTTGACAGTTAACAGTAAAAACTGAAAACTGTAAGCTGTGAACTGGTTACTTTTCTACCACGTCCAATTCCACTTTCAAATTATTGATAATAAAATCTTGTCGGTCTGGTGTGTTTTTACCCATATAAAATTCCAGTAAGGTTTCAATACTTGTGGCTTTGTCTAACATAACCGGATCCAATCGAATGCTTTCGCCAATGAAATGCTTGAACTCATCGGGTGAAATTTCTCCCAAACCTTTAAATCGAGTGATTTCGGGTTTTGGTTTTAATTTTTCGATAGCGTCAATACGTTCTTGTTCGCTGTAGCAATAAATCGTTTCTTTTTTATTTCGCACACGGAATAATGGCGTTTGCAAAATGTATAAATGTCCGTCTTTAATTAATTCTGGGAAAAACTGCAAGAAAAACGTAATCAACAACAAGCGAATGTGCATTCCGTCAACATCGGCATCAGTTGCAATTACGATATTGTTATAACGCAAATCGCCCATATCTTCTTCGATATCTAAAGCCGCTTGAAGCAAATTGAATTCTTCGTTTTCATATACAATTTTCTTCGTCATTCCATAGGAATTCAACGGTTTTCCACGTAAACTGAAAACAGCTTGCGTATTCACATCACGACTTTTAGTAATCGAACCCGAAGCCGAATCTCCTTCGGTGATGAAAAGTGTACTTTCTAAACTTCGTGGATTTTTAGCATCGGTCAAATGCACTCGACAATCGCGTAGTTTTTTATTGTGAAGACTGGCTTTTTTTGCTCGGTCTTTGGCTAATTTTCTAATTCCCGATAATTCTTTTCGCTCGCGTTCGGCTTGAAGGATTTTACGAAGTAATAAATCGGCTGTTTCGGGATTTTTATGTAAAAAGTTATCGAGTTTGGTTTTGATAAAATCGTTTACAAACGTTCGCACTGTTGGACCATTTGGACCTACATCCGTTGAACCTAATTTCGTTTTCGTCTGACTTTCAAAAACAGGTTCTTCCACTTTTATGGAAACCGCCGAAACTATCGATTTACGAATATCCGAAGCTTCAAAAGGTTTGTTGTAAAACTCTTTAATCGTTTTTACAATTGCTTCACGAAAAGCACCCAAATGCGTTCCACCTTGCGTTGTGTTTTGTCCGTTGACAAATGAATGGTATTCTTCGGAATATTGTGATTTACTGTGTGTCAAAGCAATTTCGATATCATCACCTTCCAGATGAATGATTGGATATTGCATGTCTTCTTCAGTAATGGTTTCTTCCAACAAATCTTTTAAACCAAACTCCGAAACGTATTTTTCACCGTTGTAATAAATCGTCAAACCACGATTTAAATAACAGTAATTTTTGAGCATTTTGATGATATACTCATTTCGGTATTTATAATTCTTGAAAATCGTTTCATCGGCTACGAAAGAAACTTTGGTTCCTTTTCGCTTAGTTGATTCGGTTATATCTTCTTCGAGAGTAAGATTTCCAGCGGAAAATTCAGCAGCTTTTTGTTGGTTATCACGAACTGATTCTACACGGAAATAATTGGATAACGCGTTAACAGCTTTGGTACCAACACCATTTAAACCAACCGATTTTTTAAAGGCTTTGGAGTCGTATTTTCCTCCAGTATTCATTTTGGAAACTACGTCAACCACTTTTCCTAGCGGAATTCCACGGCCATAATCGCGAACGGTAACCATTTTATCTTTGATGGTTACTTCAATCACTTTTCCAGCACCCATGACAAATTCATCGATACAGTTGTCCATTACTTCCTTTAGAAGAATGTAAATTCCATCGTCGGGCGAAGAACCGTCGCCAAGTTTTCCGATGTACATTCCTGGACGCATTCGGATGTGTTCTTTCCAGTCGAGTGAACGAATATTATCTTCGTTATATTGTGTTTCTTGAGCCATTTTAAAAACTATCGATTCTTTGCTAATATAGTAGAAAACGAGCGTTTTTAAAAGACGCGCAATAAGAAGTTATTAAGAATGATATTGACAAAAAAAGTACTCGAAATTAAAAAAACTATGTTAATTACTTAGAATATATTTGAACTTTTATTTTTTACAATAAAAATTTATTTACATTTGATTTGGACATCATCTCTTAAAAATGAAAAACAAAAATCCTTATCGTGAAAATAACTATATTTTAACTAAAAACTTTGAGTCTTTGGGTAGATATTATTTAGAGATTGGCTTGAATTTTTATAAAAAAACAAACTATCTTAATTCATCTGAATATTTCAAAAAAGCTTTAATTTTTATAAATTGTTTAAATCGTAAACAAATTGATTCCGAGTTAGAAGATTTTTTTTTTCAAAGATTTAAACGGAACAGAAGATGACGAACTAGTTTTTTCATTAGCTTTTGTTAGTTTATTTTGTACAAATAATAATGAGCATTGGACTTTAAAGTATGTAGATATTTATCTAAAATCTAATGAAGATTTTTTTGGAAATTTACTAAAAACCATCGCTTTACATCAGTTGGAAGATGATTATAACTTAAAAATAAGTTATGAAAAAACCATTAAATTTCAAGAAGAACATACTTTTCTAAAGTATTTAAGTGCTAAAATTAAAAAAAGTAATGGAATTAAATATATTCAAATCATTCATCAAAATTTTGTAGAAAATTATACGGATTATAACTCCTTACTTTATTTATATGAAATGTATAAAAAAATAGATAATCCAAATTATTTAATATTAGATGAAGAAAAATTGAATAACATTTTAATAAACTATTTTTATTACAAAAGTGCAAACATTTCAAACTTTATAAGTTTTTATATTAATGTTGTTGATATGCAAATTAATAAAGATGGTTTGATAAATTACCCTATCGTAAACCTAATAAAAGATTTCACAAAAATGATTGATCAAAATAGAGATTTTTTTATTGAAGTTGAAAATAGTACTAACTCATTTTATCATGTGAAAATAATGGATGAAGAAAATAAATTAAATGACCTATTAAACGAACATGAAGTAGCAAGTTATGAATACGAAAGAGAGAATGATTATTACAATGAAAATTTAGATTTAGACCAACAAGATCCGGATTTTTGGGATAACTTTTAATTCCAAAATACTTTAAACAAAAAAACCGCAAAATCTCTTCTGCGGTTAATCTATTTTCTGTATTCTTTTTTCTTTTCTCTCAACTACACATTAAAACGGAAATGCATCACATCGCCATCTTTCACGATGTATTCTTTTCCTTCTACGCGAAGTTTTCCAGCTTCTTTGCATTTAGCTTCTGATCCTAAAGTTGAATAATCTTCAAAAGCAATAACTTCGGCACGGATAAATCCTTTTTCAAAATCGGTGTGAATTACTCCGGCAGCTTTTGGTGCTGTATCGCCAATATTGATTGTCCAAGCGCGAACTTCTTTAACACCAGCTGTAAAATAAGTTTGTAGTTTTAATAATTTATATGCGGCACGAATTAAAACTGAACTTCCAGGTTCTTTTAACCCTAAATCTTCTAAAAACATTTGTCTTTCTTCATAGGTTTCCAATTCCGTAATATCGGCTTCTGTACCAACGGCAAGCACAATTACTTCGGCTTGTTCGTCTTTTACTAATTCACGAACTTGGTCAACGTATTTGTTTCCCGTTGCTGCCGAACCTTCATCTACGTTACAAACGTATAAAACTGGTTTTGTAGTAATTAATTGAAATTCTTCCATCAAAACTTCTTCATCTTGGTTTTGCGGAATTACGGTTCGAGCTGATTTGGCTTGCAATAAAGCTTCTTTAATTCTATTTAATAATGCTTGCTCAACTTGTGCTTCTTTGTTTCCTGTTTTGGCAGCGCGATTTACTTTTTCTAAACGTTTTTCAACCGTTTCTAAGTCTTTTAATTGCAACTCGATATCGATAGTTTCTTTATCGCGAATTGGGTTTACATTGCCATCAACGTGAACAATATTGTCGTTATCAAAACAACGTAAAACGTGAATAATTGCGTTACATTCGCGGATGTTTGCAAGGAATTGATTTCCTAAACCTTCGCCTTTACTTGCGCCTTTTACTAAACCAGCAATGTCAACAATATCAACGGTTGCCATTTGAACACGTTCTGGTTTTACTAATTCTTCTAAACGATTTATTCTTGGATCGGGAACGTTTACAACGCCAATATTTGGTTCGATGGTACAAAACGGAAAGTTAGCACTTTGCGCTTTAGCATTTGATAAACAATTAAATAGCGTTGATTTTCCAACGTTTGGTAATCCTACAATTCCTGCTTTCATTTTTGAAGTAATTTTTAAAAGTTTGCAAATATACTTCTAAGTAATTGAAAAGCATAAAAAAATCAAAATACTATTCAATTTTATCAATTATTTCTTTTTCTTCAGCAGTTGCGGCTAATCCAGAAACGTTCCAATAGTCGGAAAGGATGACGTTTTTCTTGTTATAAAGTGTTTTGTCTTTAAAGACTTCGCTTTCTTTATAAATGTAATTTTGATTGCTAAAATTAGTCGTGACAAAGTAATTGCGAACTTCAATATCCGTTGTAATATTATTTTTGTCAACTCGTTCAAAACCAATTTCTTCCTTAGAACTAGCTAAATAATAGTTTTGAGTATCGGTTCGGTAAATAGTTTTGAAAATAGACTTATAAATATTTTTGGAACCAACTGCTGTTTTTTCTTTGGAACGAGTTAAACTAGATGGTGCAATGATGGAACTTACTTCGATGATTAATTTCTTTTTGGGATCATAAATTATCGTAAAATCGTCTTTCAATCCTTTGCCTTCGTCTAATGGCGTTGCTGAAATTAAGTTGTAATTATTGTTAGCCGAATAGACTTTTATCACAAATTCATAGTCTTTTTTTGCTCTTTCAACAAGAATAGGTTCTAAGTATTTGAAATTGTAATAATTCTCCATGATGTTGTTTAGATTATAACCTAAAACATCACCACCAATTTCTTCATTTATCAAGCCAATGGAACGATTTTGCTCTACTAAAATATTGCTTTTAAAGTTTTTATCTCTGCCAAAGATTTGAAAATTCATCAATCCGTCGTTGTAATAAGAATATGTTCCGTTCATCTTGAAAAACTCTCTGGAATATACTTTTAATCGCGCTGGAACGGTAAGTTGTTTGATGGAATTTTGAACTAATGCTTTTAAAATTTTCTGTGGATGTTGTTTGGTAACTATGATTTCATCCAAATCTTTGGTGTTATTCTTCAGATAAATGATGTTATCGGTTTTCAATAATGCCGAGGAACGAATATTAACGGTAACATAAGACGAATGCGATACTTGAATGTTTGAAATTCCAGTTAAATCAAAAGTCACTTTTCCTTCAGAATTACTGAGAAGTAGTTGTTTTGTTTTGGTTATATATACCGAAACATCTTCAATAGGATTATTGGTATCGGCATCTTTTACAATAATAGTATGCTCAACTTCCTGAGCGGAAATAGTGAAACTAAAAACTAAAAAGAATAAGAGTATTGCTTTTTTCACTAATTGTTCATTTGTAACAAATTAACAAAAAATATTTCAAAAAAAATCCCTTCTGTAATTGAAGGGAAGATTTTTTACTCATTATGTAAGAAAGCTTGTCTGTTTAAAAGTGTTTCTTCACTTTCCACATGATTATCATCCGGAACGCAACAATCCACAGGACAAACCGCTGCACACTGCGGTTCTTCATGAAAACCTTTACATTCCGTGCATTTTCCTGGAACGATGTAATAGATATCATCCGAAATTGGTGTTTGGGCAGCATCAGCATCTACTTCGGCGCCATCTGGAAGAATTACTTTTCCTCTTAAAGCGGTTCCGTCTTTGTAGCGCCAATCGTCAGCACCTTCATATATTGCTGTATTTGGACATTCTGGTTCACATGCTCCACAATTGATACATTCGTCAGTTATTATGATTGCCATTTTTTTTCTAGTTTATAGTTATCGGTTGTCAGTTCTCAGTTTTTACTTTGCATTTAGCTATTGCGCTTTTTTTTTACGCTTTAACTGCGACTGTAAACTGTAAACTGAACACTTTTCACTAATTTTGTGCAAAATTACAATCAAAACCATTCATAAACAAATAAACAAATGTTACAAATCGATAAAAAAAAATGTTTTATTGAATTAGGTCGTTTTTTAAGTCAATTTTCATTCGAAAACTACACTAAAAACGAAACTGTACTTCATAACGATTTGTACTTTGACCGTTTTGTAGATTTAATTCAGCTTTCGCAATCGCACAACGGTTGGTTTACTCCAGAACAAGTTTGCTTTTCTGTTCAATCATGGGCAAATGCGTTAACAGAAGAAAACCTAAATCAATGGTTATCTAGTTATAACTTTATTGAAACAAAACCAAAAACCGTTGGATTAATTCTTGCTGGAAATATTCCGCTAGTTGGTTTTCATGATTTTCTTTCTGTATTGATTTCTGGACATAAAGTGTTGGTAAAAACTTCTTCCAATGATCAGCATTTGATTAAGTTTTTAGCGAATTATCTAATGGCTGTAAATCCTGATTTTGAAAAGTACATCACTTTTACTGACGGAAAACTAGAAAATTTTGATGCTGTAATTGCCACCGGAAGCAACAATACGGCAAGATATTTTGAATATTACTTTAAAGATAAACCAAGTATTATTCGTAAAAACCGAAATTCGGTTGCTGTTTTGACTGGTGATGAAACTAAAGAGGATTTAATTAATCTTGGTGAAGATATTTTTAGATACTTTGGTTTAGGTTGTAGAAATGTTTCCAAATTATTTGTTCCAAAAGATTATGATTTCAAAGCTTTTTTTGAAGCCATCTACGAATATAAAGATGTGATTTATTATGAAAAATATTCCAACAATTACGATTACAACAAAGCGGTTTTCCTGATGAGTAATTTTAAATTATTGGACAATGAGTTTCTTACTTTAAAAGAAGATAGCAGTTATGCCTCGCCTATCTCATCAGTGTTCTATGAATATTACGATGATATTGAAGTGCTAAAATCACAATTAAAAAATGACGCAGAGCAAATTCAATGTGTTGTTTCCAATGACATTATTGAAAACAGCATTCCATTTGGAAAAACCCAAAAACCAGAACTTTGGGATTATGCGGATAATGTGGATACTATCCAATTTTTAGTCCAACTCTAAAAAACGTTTAACCAAGCCATCCCTTCATCTGGGGTTAACTTTTAAACATCCTTTACAAGCCGTTTTTGCAAATACAACAGCCAAAAATGACGTTATAAGGTCAAAAAATCGCAATTTTAGGTCGTCAGATTGCAATTTAATGTCGCCAGATTGACATTTAATGTCCCCAGATTGACATTTAATGTCCCCAGATTGAGATTTAATGTCTCTAAATTGAGATTTAATGTCCCCAGATTGGCATTTAATGTCGCCAGATTCGCAATTAAAGTCCCCAAATTGAGATTTAATGTCCCCAAATTGGCATTTAATGTCCCCAAATTGAGATTTAAGGTCCCCAAATTCGCATTTAAGGTCTCCAAATTAGCATTTAAAGTCCCCAAATTGGCATTTAAGGTCGCCAGATTAACATTTAATGTCCCCAAATTCGCAATTAAAGTCTCCAAATTGCCATGTTTTTCAACATAATCACAATCAATTTAAAATCAAAAAACCTGCAAAAGACCTATAAACACTACTATTATGCTGCGTTGTAGCAATACTATTCAGACTTAATCCTGTCTAACTGGTCTGCAAACGTGTCTAACTGGTCTGCAAACGCATCTGCCGGGTCTGCAAACGTGTCTGTCGGGTCTGCAAACGCGTCTGTCGGGTCTGCAAACGCATCTGTCGGGTCTGCAAACGCATCTGTCGGGTCTGCAAACGTGTCTGTCGGGTCTGCAAACGCATCTGTCGGGTCTGCAAACGCGTCTGTCGGGTCTGCAAACGCGTCTGTCGGGTCTGCAAACGCGTCTGTCGGGTCTGCAAACGTGTCTGTCGGGTCTGCAAACGTGTCTGACTAGTCTGCAAAGGGTTGATTTTGCTGGGTTTTTGGATTTTAGGGGTTTGTAGCTCTATGTTGCGCAAGGTTTTTGCCTCGGATTGTACTGATTTTAACGGATTGATTTTGTGTGGTGGTGGGTTTTGGGGTTCGTAGCACTATGTTGCGCAAGGTTTACACAAAGTTTCACTATGTTTTTGCCACGGATTGCACTGATTTTAACGGATTGATTTTGTGTGGTGGTGGGTTTTGTAATGACTTTTTTATATATTTGATAAACAAATAAAGTATAACGTTTGTCATACCTATACATCCAAAAATGGGTGGCTTTGTATGATTTTGTCATACATATATATAAGTTAGTAGCCATTTTACCTCAGAAACGACGAATTCAAAAACAAAATGACAACAGAATTAATCATCTTCATCGTTATTGGAATTTCAGCATTTTTAGTTGGAATATATTTGGATTTGGAGGGTAAAATAAAAACAGAAAAGAGAAAGCAAGAAAATTTGGCAAATAATTTTCAAAAAGAAATTAGTATAATTAAGAAAGATTGTGACTTACAAATTAGTAAGATAGAAAACGAAAATAAAAAAATATTACAAACGTTAGCAGAAAAAGAAAAATTATTTCTTGAAATAAATAACATAAATGATAAATCAGTTAAAAAAATTACATCTTTATTTGCTGACTATTCATTACTTCAATATGATTTAAGTGCTAAAATGTTAATTGGGAAAATTAGACCAGCACGAAAAGAAGCAAAACGAATTAATGAACTAAAAAAACAAACAAAAAGTTATATCGAACAGTATAAACTGATGGTTTATAAATATGAATATTTGCTAAATATTTTTCCAGAACTTAACGATTACGTTGAAGATATTGAATCTATTAAAGAACTTGACAAGTATACCGATTTAGAAAATTTAACAGATGAATTTGACTATGTAAAAAAATATATATCGAAAATTGAATACTCATCTTTAAATGAAATCCAAAGAAATCAATTAGCTTTGGACAACTACGTGAAAGGGAAAAAGACAAATTGGCAAATTGGTAGAGATTATGAGTTGTTTTGTGGTCAATATTACCAGCGTAAAGGTTGGGAAGTAAGCTACTTCGGAATGGAAAAAAAACTAAATGACTTAGGTCGAGATTTAATAGCAAAAAAAGGAAGTGAAATACACATTATTCAATGTAAATATTGGTCAAAGGAAAAACTAATTCACGAAAAACATATTTTACAATTATTTGCTACAACTCACATTTTAGAAATATCCAAATCCGACTTATTTCATAATTTCAAACCAGTATTTATGACGAATATAGAATTATCTGAAACTGCTGAAAAGTTCGCCAAAATGTTGAAAGTTGAAATAATTAAAATGGATTTAAAAGAATTTCCAAGAATAAAATGCAATGTAAATGGCGACAACAAAATTTATCATTTACCTTTCGACCAAAAATATGATGTAACACAAATAAACAACAAAGGAGAAATGTATGCTTTGACAGTTGAACAAGCAATGAAAAATGGATTTAGAAGAGCATTCAAATATCACGGATAAAAAACGGCTACTAACAGTGGTAACTGTTGCACAACCTCAATAAAAAACTAAAATTTTAAAATATTTATAAAAAGTAACCTCTTTAGAAGCTATTTTAAGGAAGTTTGTTTTTTTAGTTATAATTCAAAGTTGTAAAACTTGGAGTGCTTATAAACGAGTTTTTTAAGTCTAAAAAGACTGATTTTATAAAAGCCAAGTTCTTTCCTTGTTTTAGGGAAACAACTTGAGCTAAAATGGATGGTTTTTAATACTCTGGGTGTAAATCCTATTTTCTCTAAGTCGATACTGTTAACAAAAGCATCTATAAATCGAACGGCATTGTCCTGACTAATACTGTCTTCTAGACTGCTTACTTGTAGTTGGTTGCGAGCTATTCCTTGTATATGTTGCATCACTAAAATTAATGAATTTATCTTTTTCTTACAACTATTTTACTATATTTGGTACTAGGATTGTGGAGGTTTTTTCACAGTCTGACGTTATAAGCCATTTTCCGAAAACCGAAATTCTAAAAACCAAAATCATAAAAATGAAAAATAGCTCTACATTACTTTTAATTTTCCTTTTTATAATCTCAACTGGAAATTCACAAAATATAAACTGTTGTGATTCCTTAATGAAATTGGCAAAGAGCAAAACAATAAAAAGTTCTCAAAAGACAAAGTTTAAATCTGTTACTAAACAAAATCCTGATATAAATATTACTATTGACAATTCTCATAGCGCTAATAATAATTTACCCAAAGAAGAAAATTGTTGTGATGAAAAAACAAAAAGTAATCGAAAAAAAGTAGCATCAAAAGATGACGGTTCCAAATGGTCAGAATATTTCAAACCAAGTATTGATTTGTTAATTGCTTTAATAAGTGCAATTGTTTTAATTTGGAAATATCTAAACCAGAAACAGAAAGAACTCAAAGAAAAGATAATAAAGAGCAAAAGAGATGCGTATTCAAAATTTTTAGAGGATTTCACAGAAAGAGCCGTGAAAATTATGCACGACAAAGATGTTGATAATATAAAGCAAGATAGAGAAAGAATGCTTGCGAGAAATCAACTTCTATTGTATGCTAATGACAAAGTAATTCAAGCATATCACAATTGGATTGAATATGCTGACAAAGAAGATCACGATATAAATAGAGAAGTTGATTTATTTGGCAAAGTATTAGTGGAAATTCGCAAAGACATACACGGCAAAAGTGATGTGACAGAATTTGAAATCAGTAATTTAAATCCTTTTAATAGAGGCTAAAAAAAAACGGCTTATAACAGCCGTAACTGTTGCACAACTTCAATAAAAAACTAAAATTTTAAAATATTTATAAAAAATAACCTCTTTAGAAGCTATTTTAAGGAAGTTTGTTTTTTTAGTTATAATTCAAAGTTGTAAAACTTGGAGTGCTTACAAACGAGTTTTTGAAGTCTAAAAAGACTGATTTTATAAAAGCCAAGTTCTTCCCATGTTTTAAGGATACAACTTGGGTTAAAAAGGATGGTTTTTAATACTCTTGGTGTAAATCCTATTTTCTCTAAGTCGATACTGTTAACAAAAGCATCTATAAATCGAACAGGATTGTCCTGACTAATACTGTCTTCTAGACTGCTTACTTGTAGTTGGTTGCGAGCTATTCCTTGTATATGTTGCATCACTAAAAATAATGAATTTATCTTTTTCTTACAACTATTTTACTATATTTGGAACTAGGATTGTGGAGGTTTTTTCACAGTCTGACGTTAGTGGCAAGTGGCTCGTCCGTTAAACAAATGAATTCAGTATTAAAAAAGCAAATATGCAAAAAGAATTTCCTGATTATGTAAATTTTTATTCTTCCTTTGACAACAAAAGTCCGAATGAACTCAAAGAATTACTGGAAAGAAACGGTTAGAAAAGTAGAAAAGAAAGTTGGGAAGATTTTGAATTATATAATCAATGGAGTGAATTAAATTTACTGAATGACAACAACAATTCCTTATTGAAAGGCTCAATAAAAACTAACGAAAATTACGAGACATTGTTAGATATTTTCCGAAAAGAAAGCGTAAAATTTTTAGCTGAATTGTATGATGAAAATGGAGAGCTTATAACTAGTGAGAGTAATGACAATTAAACAACGCCACCAGACCGCTAACAACCGAAGCTGTTGCACAACCACAATAAAAAATTAAAATTTCAATCTTTATAAAAGAACAATCCCTTCAAAAAATAAAGTTCTTGATGGAATTTAATAAAAGTTTCTTTTTTAAACTTTACAGGTTTAATAATTCTAGCAACTACTCTATCTCATCCAATCCCAACAATAGCAACTGCGCAGTAGCTTCATTGGTTGCTAATGGAATATTATGTACATCACAAATTCGGATAAGCATATTAATATCCGGTTCGTGCGGATGACTTGAGTTTGGATCTTTAAAAAATAAAACCATTTGAGTTTTTCCCTCGGCTACGCGAGCGGCAATTTGGGCATCGCCTCCAAGCGGACCAGAAAGCATTTTCTTTACTTTAATACCTACGGCTTCTACTTTTCCTCCGGTAGTTCCTGTAGCAATTAGTTTTACATTTTCTTTTTGCAACAAATGCTTGTTTTTATTGATAAACTGAACCATGTCAGCTTTTTTTCCGTCGTGTGCAATGATGGCTATTTCCATATTAATTCTATTTTGATGCAAGTTAAAATATTAACCACGAAGTTCACAAAGTTTTCACAAAGTCCACAAAGTTTTTTTTACCATTCACAAAAAAGACCTCAAAATAATAATCTTGAGGTCTTGTTTTTATGTATAAAATTTAAAATCTTATTTATTCAAAATATGATACGCAATCAATCCGTCGATTGGTCTTCGAAGTACATTACCAATTTTGATATTATATTTTGTTAGCACTACTTCCAATTCCTCTTTTAAGTAAAACGCTATTGAACCTACAAAATGTACTGGAACTTCTTTGTAGTTTTCATATTGCATGATGTAGTTTTTCACAAATGATTTTAATTCCTTTTTGATGATTTTTTTACAAAACTCATGGTCTTTGTGCTTGATGATAAATTTAGCAAACGTAGCCAAATAGGCATTTGGATTGTCTTCTTTGTAAAGATTTGCTTTTACTACATCAACATCTAAGTTATATTCGGTTCTAAATTCTTCTGCTAGTGTTTCAGGCATTTTATTAAAAAAGAAACCTCTTAATAAATGTCTTCCAAATCGGTTTCCAGAACCGTCATCCATGGCAATATAACCCAAGGATTGTACTTTTTGATGTAATTCTTTGCCGTCAAAGAAACTACAGTTTGAACCAGTTCCAAGAATACAAACTATGGCTTGTTCATCTTTTGGTGTGGTAGCATAAACTGCAGCAAAGGTATCTTCGTGAACTTCAACTATTGCATTTCTAAAATAACCTTGAAATACAGCCGTTAAAAATTTCTTCATTCTATCCGTTCCACAACCCGCGCCGTAAAAAAATACGTGAGTAGCTTTGTCTTTGTTGTGTTCTATATCAAAACGATCATTTAATCGTTCAATCACGGCATCTATATCGAGCACTTCGGGATTTAAACCTAATGATTGTGTGGTAAATAATACTTTTCCGTTATCGTCAATTGCTATCCAATCAGCTTTGGTTGAACCGCTGTCTACTAATAATTTCATGCGTTTTGGGTTAGTTTTTAAAAATACAAAATCCCGATTTTACTCCAATCGGGATTTTGTAAATATAATTATTTTACGTTAGCAATATGAACCGCTAAATCAATTAATTTGCTTGAATATCCATACTCGTTATCATACCAAGAAACTAATTTGAAGAAAGTAGAATTTAATCCAATTCCAGCTTTAGCATCAATGATAGAAGTTCTTGAATCTCCAACGAAATCTTGAGAAACTACATCATCTTCAGTGTAACCTAAAATTCCTTTCATTTCGTTTTCTGATGCTTTTTTCAATACTGCCATAATTTCTTCATATGAAGTTTCTTTGGCAACTTTTACTGTCATATCTACTACAGAAACGTCAACCGTTGGTACGCGGAAAGACATTCCAGTTAATTTTCCGTTCAAGGCTGGAATTACTTTTCCAACCGCTTTTGCAGCACCTGTTGATGATGGAATGATGTTTACACTTGCCGCACGACCACCACGCCAATCTTTTCTTGATGGACCATCAGCAGTCATTTGAGTTGAAGTTGTTGCGTGAACTGTAGTCATCAAAGCTTCTACAATTCCAAAATTATCGTGAATTACTTTTGCTAATGGAGCCAGACAGTTAGTTGTACAAGATGCGTTTGAAACTACTGTATCTGTTGGTTTCACTTCGTTGTGGTTTACTCCCATTACAAACATTGGAGCATCAGCTGATGGCGCAGAAATAATAACTTTTTTTGCTCCACCTTCAATGTGAGCTTTTGCAGTTTCTACAGTAGTAAAAAACCCTGTACATTCTGCTACGATATCTACGTCAACGTCTTTGTCATCCCATTGGATTAATTTTGGATCACGCTCAGCAGTTACACGGATGAATTTATCATTTACATATAATTTCCCGTCTTTAACTTCAACTTTTCCATTAAAACGACCGTGAACTGAATCATATTTTAATAAGTAAGCTAAATGATCTACATCTAATAAATCGTTGATAGCTACAACTTCTACATTATCTCTGTTGAATGTTTCTCTGAAAACAATTCTTCCTATTCTTCCGAAACCGTTTATTCCTAATTTTACTTTAGACATTTTATTTTAAATTTTATTTTATTTGTTTTTATTAAATTTTCAAACTCTATTGAAATTGAATTTGAAATTGTAATTGATATTGACTTTTGAATTTGACTTTTGAATTTGAATTACGTTGACATAATATCAGAAACTCTAAGCAATTCCATATCTATTGGATAGTGACCTTTAATTGCTTGTTCCAATGGTGTTAAGGTTACTTCATCTTGAAGAATTCCCACCATATAATTTGATTTTCCTTCCAATAAAGACTCAACCGCCTTTACACCTAATCGTGAAGCTAAAACTCTATCATAACATGATGGCGCACCACCACGTTGCATGTGTCCAAGCACCGAAACTCGAATGTCATATTCTGGCAAATGCTGTTCGATGTAGTCTTTTAATTCAAAAACATTTTTGCCCATTTTATCACCTTCTGCTACCACAACAATACTAGATGATTTTCCAGAAGCTTTACTTTTTTGAAGAGATTCTAATAGTCTATCTAAACCTAAATCTTCTTCTGGTATAAGAATTTCTTCTGCTCCAGCGCCAATTCCAGCGTTAAGAGCAATATGACCTGCATCTCTTCCCATAACTTCTACAAAGAAAAGTCGATTGTGCGAACTTGCTGTATCACGGATTTTATCAATACAATCTACAACTGTATTTAATGCGGTATCGTAACCTAATGTATGACTTGTTCCAAAAATATCATTATCAATCGTTCCGGGAATTCCCATAACTGGGAAACCAAATTCTTCATTAAAAACTTCGGCACCAGTAAAAGAACCATCGCCACCAATAACCACTAGAGCATCAACTCCAGCGGCAACAAGATTTTTGTGAGCCGTTTGTCTTCCTTCTTTGGTCATAAATTCTTTGGAACGAGCCGATTTTAAAATAGTTCCACCTTTATTAACGATATTGTTAACGCTTCTTGGTCCCATTTCTTTAAAATCGCCTTCTATCATTCCTTGATAACCTCTATAAATTCCAACACATTCTACGTTGTGAAAAGCACAAGTTCTAACCACAGAACGAATGGCTGCATTCATTCCTGGCGAATCGCCACCTGAGGTAAGTACACCTATTTTTTTTATCGTTTTCGACATTTTTTTAACTTTAAAATGTAAATTTAACAAACAAGTACCATTATCTTACCCCTATTATTAATAATTTAATAAACTTGGTAAAATTCAAACGTTTTCGTTGATAAGTTTTTGATTTATTAGAAAACAAGTATTAATCTTCCTTATTAGGAACACCTTCTTTATTGGAATTTGGTTTGGTTTCCACTGGAGTTTTCTTTTCTTGTTTTGGAGGATTTAGATAACGAATATTTTCTGGCATGGATGAATCTTCGATTTCAGTTTGAGTTGGCAAAGCTGTTTTTAGTTTTTTATTTTTAAACACTTTGGCAACCAATTCTTTAAAAGTATCAAAATCTACCTGATACGAAATACCCAAACCTTGTGTATATCCAACACCTTGACCGATGTAAGTTACGTCATTTTCTCTGTTAAATACTCTAAGATTTAAACTTCCGTCGTCGTTTACTCTATATTGAAGTTCTACATCGCCCACAACTGCAGAAGATTCATTCACACTAGTTCCAACAGGAACACCAACTCTACCATTTATAGTTATACGATCATTTACTTTTGAAGAAACTGTCAATCCTATTTGTCCATCGGTTTCAGAACCTGGTCGATTATCGGCACCAACATAATCTGGTGCAATAGTCATTTTACCATCAGATGTGGCAAATATATCTGCAAAAAGACTTCTTGCTTTTTCAAATAAAAGATTGGTTGGTTGCGATTGGCTCAATCCTTCGGAACTTAAAAAAGAATTAGATGTTAACAGCGATAATGCTTGAGTTTGTCGAGTATCTTTATCGTCTAATTTATATTGCAGCTCAGAGCGCAACGTAGAAGCTACACCTGGAAATTCTATATTAAAATCGGGTTCAGGATTCATCAAACTTCCGTTGATACCTATAATTACATCAACATCTACTTTTCTGTTAAACGATGGATTGTCTATTAAAACACCAGGATTTGCACCGCCAACGACTTTATATACCGCTTCCAAGTTTAGTGTTGCCGCCATTGGATCGCCATTCCAAACAATTGAACCGTATTTTTTTACTTCAAATTTTTTATCAATTAATCCTCCATACTTGAAGTTATAACTTCCTTGATAGACTTGAAAATCGCCATACATATTGAACTTACCAAGCGTGTTGATTTCAAAAAACAAAGTTCCTCTTCCCTTTCCTTTCATTCCATGACCAGAGTCTCGATTTAAGATTACTTCAATATCGGCATTTTCTAAAATATCAAAATTGAATTTAAGTTCCAATCCGCCATAATTTCGTTCTTCTTTTACCTTATTATTCTTATTTTCGTCAGGAGTCTTAAATCGGATAAACCCATTTTCTTCGGAAGCATAGGAATCATTAATTGGAATTTTAATATCGGTTCCTTTTTCCGATTCAGCATTAACCGTTATAACTAATGCTTCTGTTGGACCTTTTATGGTAGATGTACCGTTCATAAAAGCTGTTCCAAAATAAGCCGCATCTTCATGATCAACGGTGTTTAAAGCCAAAAGTCTTTTGGTATCAATGCCTAGATCCAATTCCCAATCACCAAATTGCTTGTGCTTAATAAATCCGCTAATCGAACCTTTGGTATTGAATTTAGTATCAGTAATATCGGTTTCTCTAATAATGAATTTGTTTTCGGTAACATCAACTATAGTTCTATCTTCAAAAACATAATCTACATTTAGATACGGAATAGTCATTCCTGCTTCATTAACAAATAATCTTCCATTGTAGTCTAAATCGTCAATGTTTCCATCAATTCGAGCATTTCCTGAAGCCAAACCACGAATGTTTGTAATAACATCGCCACCAATTTTTCCTAAAACTCCCAAATTGAATTTATCAAATTTCAAATCGATGTCGAGCAAAGTTTTCTTATCAATAATTTCAAGCGAACCATCGGCATTAAAAGAATCTACATTTTCGTTTTCAAGCGATGAAGAAAGGTAGAATTTCTGCAAACTTTCATCACCTTTAATATCCAAATCCAGATTTCCAAGTGCAATATTATTGACAAATAAATCTTCTATCAACAACGATGATGTAGGTTGAAAGACTTCGCCATCTTGTTTAAAATCGACTATACCATTGAGTTTTCCATCAAATTTGAATTTATCAACATCGGGTGTAACTTTGTTCAAATTGACATTATCAAAGGTAAGCTTTAAGTCTTTTTTCAACTTACCACTGAGCAATCCGTTTAAATTTATTTTTTCGCCTTCGTGTGAAGCTGTGATGTTTTCAAAAGAGAAATTTTCTAGATTTTTATCAAATACAATTTTGTTTTTGCCTTTATCTTCTTCGTTAATGTACCAAAGGTAATCCTTGAATTGCACTTCGGATTTGTCAAAACCAACTACGTTTTTATTGTCTTTATTTATCGTATGGTAAACGTTCAAATTATAAAAATCATTGCCATGGTTTCCACCTTTAAATTCGGTTCTAAAATTTAAAGTATCGTTAACCATTGTGTTAATCAAACTAAAATCACGGATTTTATAATACTTCGTTTTAATACTATCCAGCTGAACATACGATTTGTAAAGCGGATTTCGATTATCAATTTGTAGCAATAAATTATCAAAAGTATTGCCGTAGGCTTTGATTTGTGGTGAAGTAAAATCGAGTTTAAAATCGTCGGAATCAGAGCTTATATTTCCTTTGAGTTTAGTGTTAGTTGCCAACGAAATTTCGGGATAGAAAATCTCAACTACTTTACTGTAAATATCGAAGTCAAAATTGAGATACTGACCTTTTTGAACTTTATTTGGAATATAGTTGGTATACAATGAACCTAGCGAATTTTGAACCATTTTTGGCAACTGAGCAAACTGATATTTACCCACAATTTTTCCTTCAACCGCATCAGGCGAAGAAACTAAAATAGTCCGCTCATTACTTTGGTCAAAACTTGAATTGATGTTTAAATAATCAACAAAATAAAGGTCTTTTTTATTTTGATAAGAAGCATTGGTCAGCGTAACATCGCCTTTAAAATTATCCAAATTATTTCCTACCGCTTGAATATCGATTTCGCCTTTAAAAACGGCAACACTATCATTAATAATTCTAAGTTTTTCAAGATTTGCAAAATCTATTTTTGCATTAAAATCAATTACTTTTTCTCTTTTACTTAAATTAATGTTTCCATCAAAATCCATATATAAATTTGGATCGTTTACAAACACTTTTCCTTGAAAAATAGGCTGTTTAAAATAGCCATCAACTATAATGTTTTGATATGTATAACTGTTGTAAGTAACTTTATTAACATCGCCAACGAAGGTTGTATTTAGAAGTTTTTGGGTAAATCCTTTTCCGTCAACATCAATATTCATCGTTACTCGACCAACGTCTTTTTGGTTCAAAATAGCACCAACATCAAAATTGTCTAAAATTACATTTCCTTTATATTTTGCATTATCGATATTGTCTATGTTTTCCATGTGCAAATCGGACTCTATTAATCCTAAAGCGGTATTCATGACAAAATCGGCATTAATGTAGGTTTGAGTTACTTCTGTTTTTCCGGTAAACTGAAATTGTCCAAGTTTTTTCAACGAAGTTGGGAGTTTTTTACCCAAAACATTAGGCAAAAGTGTGGTCAAATCATCATAATTGGATGTGATTTTCTTAAAATCACCATTCATATAAAATTCGCCTGGACTTCTTGGAAAAAGATTTTTAAAATTAACATCACCACGAATAATCGAGTTTTTATCATCTCTTAAATTCAAATTGGTAACATAAAAATCATTGAGCGTTCCTTTTACTTTTGACTTTAATTCAAAAGTTCTATTTTTACCCAATTCTGCATAAAAATAGCGAATATCATTAGTCGACAATGTAGAACTGTCAATTTTTACATCAAAGATTACTTTGTTATTAAAGTTGCTGAAATCCTTTCGATTGTAACTTAAAATTGTTTTTCCTTTGAGGAAGGAATTCTTGGTTTTAAGCGATAAATTTTCGAGTTTAATATTCTTCTTTGTATACGTAAAGTCGGAAATCAAATTTTCAACAAACAAACCCCGATGATCTTTAAATGACATTTCTTTTATAGCAGCATACACATTTGGACCTTTAATTTTAAAATTTTTCAAATGAGCATTTAGCCTAGTAAAATCAACATCTCTTGGATTTTCTCGGTTATAATCCGTCACTGCAAAACGGCTGTTTCGCAACGTAAGATTATCAGCTTTTAAAAGAAACTTTCCTGAACTTGGTTTACCATCATCAAAAGCGGCAACAAATAAATCAAGGTTAGTATCTTTCTCGTTTTTGTAATTTTTAATGTTCAAAAAGAAACCATCAGCAGCTAAATCACCAAAAATTAGTTTGTTATTCAAGATGTTTTTTACGCCAAGAATATTTGTTTTTACGCGGTCAATAAAAATCAAAGTATCTTTATGATGATCACGAATGAAGACTTTTTTAAGCTTTACACCACCAAAAACCGTAACGGCAACTTCCTCAATATTGATATCGGTTCCATAAGATTTATTGATTTCGTCCGTTGCATATCGAGCGATTTTCGTTTGGACATATGGTGTAGAAAGTGCAATGCTCAATAAAAGCAATAGCAAAAGCAGCACAACAATTGTGCGAAGAAAAATCTTTTTGAATTTTTTAAATCTGTTATTTTCTTTATTTTTCTCCAAATAGTTTAATGGCTTAGGAAAGAAATTTACCTTTGCAGAAAATACTATTTTTACTTTTCCGTTAGGATTGTCAAATATAAATCAAAATCTGTGCCTTTTATGCAACAAAATGAAGTTTTTATTCTAGCTATCGAAAGTTCTTGCGACGATACTGCAGCAGCTGTTTTACAAAATGACAAAGTCCTTTCAAATGTGGTTGCACGACAAAATATTCACGAAGAATATGGTGGTGTTGTTCCCGAGTTAGCTTCGCGCGCGCACCAACAAAACATTGTTCCTGTTATTGATGTAGCGCTGAAAAAAGCAAATATTACTAAAAACCAACTTTCGGCTATTGCATTTACGCAAGGTCCAGGATTGATGGGTTCGCTTTTGGTGGGTTCGTCTTTTGCCAAATCATTATCAATGGCTTTGAACATTCCTTTGATTGCTGTAAATCACATGCATGCTCACATTTTGGCGCATTTCATTGATGAAGAAGGATTTGACAAACCGACGTTTCCATTTTTAGCTTTGACTATTTCTGGCGGACATACTCAAATTGTGAAAGTAAACGATTTTTTCAACATGGAAATTATTGGCGAAACCACGGATGATGCTGTTGGTGAGGCTTTTGACAAAACCGCAAAAATACTTGGTTTGCCCTATCCTGGCGGACCATTAATTGACCAATTTGCCAAGGAAGGAAATCCAAAAAAATACTCGTTTACCAAACCAAAAATTGCAGGATTGGATTTTAGTTTTTCAGGTTTGAAAACGCAAATTTTATATTTCATCCAAAAAAATGCAGCCGAAAATCCAAATTTTGTTGAAGAAAACAAAGCTGATATTTGTGCATCCGTTCAGCAAATTATTATCGATATTTTGATGGATAAACTGAAACTTGCTGTTGCCGAAACCGGAATTACTCAAATAGCCATTGGCGGTGGCGTTTCAGCTAATTCTGGTATTAGAACTACGTTGAAAAATGCAGAAGGAAAATATGGTTGGAAAACTTTTATTCCTAAATTTGAATACACAACAGATAATGCTGCAATGATAGGAATTGTAGGTTATCAAAAGTTTTTACACGATAAATTTGTCGATCAATCAACGGTTTCCAAAGCAAGAATTGAGTTTTAAATACGAGTCTTTTTTTAACCGAAAACTGTAAACTGATAACTGTAAACTGAAAAATGCAACTATTCTACAACCAAAATATAACCGAAACCGCAACTTCATTTGTTTTTGACAAAGAAGAAAGCAAACACATGATCAAAGTTTTACGTAAAAAAGAAGGCGATATTTTATATGTAACCAATGGTTTTGGCTATTTATTTACAACTGAAATTACAATTGCTTCGGATAATAAATGTACAGTAAAAATCAACTCGTTTGAAAAACAGGAAAAATCTAAATTCCATTTACATCTTGCCGTTGCGCCAACCAAAATGAACGAACGTTATGAATGGTTTCTAGAAAAAGCTACTGAAATTGGCATTCAAGAAATTACGCCAATCATCTGCGAACATTCTGAACGAAAAGTGATTAAAACTGATAGATTTCAGAAGATTTTGGAAAGTGCGATGAAACAATCGTTGCATTATTATTTGCCAAAACTAAACGAACCGATTGCTTACAAAGATTTTATCAAAAAAGAATTCAACGGTCAAAAATTTATTGCACACTGTGAAGAAACCGATAAAAAATCATTGAAAAACGAATTAGAAGTTTGTGAAGATGTTACCATTTTAATTGGTCCAGAAGGTGATTTTTCGGTAAAAGAAATTCAACAAGCTATTGAAAGTTCATTTATTCCTGTATCTTTGGGAAACACAAGATTACGAACAGAAACCGCAGCTATTGTAGCTTGTCATAGTGTGGTTATTAAAAATGAATAACTAACCTAAAGATTATCAATATTTATGAAAACAAAATTACTTTTCTCTTCTATTTTGATTTTAATGTTGAATGTAGTTCTAGCAAAGTCTGTAACTAACTTGCATACAAAAAACACTTTAGACCCAATTGTTACCATGACTGGCGAGGCTACTATCTGTCCAGGAAATAGCGCTATACTAACCATAATTGGAACACCAAACTCAACAGTTACAATTACCAACAGTAACTTTCTGGTAAATACTGTATTTATTCCACAGTCAGGAACTGTTTTGTTTACAACTCCGATTTTACAAGAAACCACAACGTTTTCAATTATTGAAATTAAAGAATTTGCTACACAAATTACCACGCAAATAACAGGTGTGTCGGTAACAATAAGTGTTATTCCTAATGGTTGCACTAATGTAAACGTTACAGTCCAAAATGATAATCCATTAATCTGTAATATAGGCGAATGCGTTAATTTAACAGCAATTCCAACGCCAGTTCCATCAACTACATCATACGAAGTAAGTTCAATACCATATTGTCCACAAGCACCTTTTAATGATCCTTCATTTATACAATTTCCATTAACTGCTGATGACACTTATTCTCCAGTATTTAATCTGCCTTTTAACTTTTGCTTTTATGGAAATAATTTTAGTTCTGTACAAATTGGTGATAATGGTGTAATTAGTTTTGGGACTAATTATCTAGCTAACACTTTTGGTGAAAATACTTATTCTCAATCTCTACAATTTTCAAATCCATTGTTTCCTAATAATGGAACTCAAGGTGCTGATTCTCCTTTTAGAAATATAATATGTGGTGTTTTTCAAGACACAAATACAGCCGTTGCTCCGCCAACAGGCTTAGTAAGAAGTGTTAATTATCAATTGATTGGAGTTTATCCATGCAGAAAACTGATTGTTAATTTTAATTTAGGTCAATTCAATTGTGGTTACAATAATGGCGAACAATCTTCACAAATTGTACTTTATGAAATTTCTAATATTGTTGAAGTATATGTTAAAAATAGAACTCCTTGTAATACTTGGCAAGGTGGTAGAGGTGTAATTGGAATAAAAGGAAGTGGAGCAAATCCACCTTTTGCAGTTGCGCCTGGTAGAGATTCAGGAAATTGGACTGCAACTAATGAAGCTTGGCGTTTTACTCCAAATGGACCAAATGTTCCTTATTCTTTCCAATGGTTAGAAAATGGAACACCAATTTCAACTGATTTAAGCATAGCTGTTTGTCCTACTGAAACCAGAAATTATGTTGCTAAAGCTACATATGATTTATGTGGAAGTAGTTTTAGTGTTGATAGTAATAATGCTGAAATCTATGTCAGAGATTATCAAATTCAAGATCCTTCTGATTTAACTGTATGCTTTAATTCAGAAAGTAATTATACTGTAGATTTAACTCAAAATAACACTGCAGTTTTAGGAAATTTAAATCCGATAGATTTCGATGTATATTATTTCACAACTCTTGAAGATGCAACAAATTTTGCAAATCCTATTTCAAATCCTGTCAATTATTCATTTTCAGAAAATCAGACAATATATATAGGTATTTTTGACATAGCCTTTAATTGTACAAATACAAAATCATTTAACCTTACAATACTTGAAGATGTTTTACCACCAGCTGGAGAAAGTACTCAATATTTTATTGAAGGTCAAACGCTTAATGATTTAATTGTAATTGGCGAAAATATTAACTGGTATGATGCTCCAGAAGGCGGGAATCTATTACCAGGAACAACTCTAGTGCAAGACAATACAACTTATTATGCTAGTCAAACTGTTAATAATTGTGAAAGTAGAATGGCTGCATCAGATAGATTGGCTGTTTTAGTAACTTCAAGTTTGAATACTGATAATTTTGAATTAAGCGACATCTCAATTTCACCAAATCCTTTTAACGATTTTGTTACATTCAATTACAAAAACACAACAGGAACTTTGGATATTTGTACAATTTTAGGTCAAAAAATGAATAGCTATAAACTTGAAAACGGACAAAATACAATCAATTTGAATACGCTTAGTTCTGGTGTTTACTTTTTTAAAATTTCATCCGAAAACAGAAGTAAATCATTCAAATTAGTAAAAAAATAATCGTATCAATGAACTTAAAAACCTTATCTATATTTTTATTGTTTGCCTCTTTTTGTTTTTCCCAAGAAATCGCACTATTAAAGTACAATGGTGGTGGCGATTGGTATGCTAATCCAACTTCGTTACCTAATTTGATTAAATATTCCAATCAAACTATCAATACAAAAATTAGAACCAAACCAGCAACTGTAGAACCCGGAAGTCCCGACATTTTTGGCTATCCGTTTGTACATATGACTGGTCATGGAAATGTAGTCTTTAGCGATTCTGAAATCATAAACTTGAGAAACTATATGCTATCTGGCGGATTTCTCCATATTGATGATAATTATGGAATGGATGAATACATTCGTAGAGAAATCAAGCGTGTTTTTCCTAATAATCAATTAGTTGAAATTCCAGCAAATCATGCAATTTTTCAAAAACCAAATGTTTTTTCTGGTGGAATTCCTAAAATTCATCAACACGACAATAAACGTCCGCAAGCTTTTGGTATCTTTGAAGGAAACCGGTTGGTATTGCTTTATACTTATGAAACTGATTTAGGTGATGGTTGGGAAGATGCCGAAGTACACAACAACCCCAAAGAAGTTAGAGAAAAAGCACTAAAAATGGGTGCTAATATTTTGAATTATATTTTTAACAATTAAGCCTATGACTTCAAAAACAATTGCATTAGGAATAGTGAAAGCCGTTGGAATTATTTTATTGACAGCACTAGGATTGTATGTACTTTATTTAATTCAATCCGTATTAATTTATTTGGTTGTAGCATTTATTTTAACCCTTATTGGAAATCCTATTTTGGATTTTTTTAAAAGTAAGCTCAAGTTCAATCACACCTTTGCAACAATTGCCACTTTAAGTGTTTATCTCTTAATTATTATTGGATTGGTTTTACTTTTTGTGCCACTAATTATTTCTCAAGGTGAAAGTTTATCTCTTTTAAATACTGCCGAAATTGAGAAAAACATTGTTCAATTAATTGATAAAATTGCTGCCTATTTAGACAATCACAACATTGACTCGAAGAGAGTTTTTAAAGAAGCTAACTTAGGTTCAAAATTAGATTTTGGCTTTATTCCTGATTTATTCAACAATGTCATTAATGCTTTAAGTAGTTTCGGAATTGGATTGGCTTCGGTTTTATTTATTACTTTTTTCTTTTTGAAAGATCGATTAAATTTTATCATCGGAGCAAAAGAATTAATTCCCGACTCGCAAGAAGAGAAAATACTTAACTCGTTGCACAAAATCAACCATTTATTATCGAGATATTTCATCGGTTTATTAATTCAACTTTTTATTGTTTTCATCTTGTACTTGATAGTTTTATTAATCTTTGGAGTTCAAAACGCCATTGTAATTGCCTTTTTGTGTGCAATTCTGAATATTGTTCCTTACATCGGACCACTAATCGCATCATTTGTTGCGGCACTTTTGACAATGTTGAGCAACTTAGGTGGCGATTTTCAAACTCAAATGTTACCTATGACAATCTACGTAATGATTGGTTTTTGGATAGTTCAAATGATTGACAACAATGTTTCCTCTCCTATTATTTTCTCAAAAAGTGTCAGCTCGCATCCACTAGAAATATTCTTAGTAGTTTTGATTGCAGGATTTTTATTTGGAATTATGGGAATGATTGTGGCAATTCCTGTTTATACAATTCTGAAAGTTTTTGGCAAAGAATTTTTTCCTGAAAACACTATAATAAAATTGTTAACCAAAAACATCTAGTATGGTTCAATCCATATTATCAAAGGAAATTCAACACTATATTGATGATAAAATAAATGCTGATGTTACAAAATTAGCATTGCAAAAAAATCCTTTTCCTGAAGTGGAATGGAATCTTGTTTTGCAACAATTAGCAGCCAAACAAAAAGCGAAAAGTAAACTCCCAACTTGGTTTAAAACCCAAAATATTTATTATCCAAGTAAAATTTCTGTCGAACAAACTTCTTCCGAAAAAACAGCTCATTACAAAGCTTCTTTAATTTCAGGAGACAATTTAATCGATTTAACTGGAGGATTTGGCGTAGATGATTTCTATTTTTCTAAAACCGTTGCAAAGGTAGTTCATTGTGAAATCAACACCGAATTATCTAAAATTGTAAATCATAATTTCGAACAATTAAATGTTAAAAATATAGACTGTTTTGCCGATGATAGTTCAGAAGTTTTACAGAAATTAAATCAAAAATTCGATTGGATTTATATTGATCCATCTCGGCGAAATGATTCTAAAGGCAAAGTTTTTATGCTAAAAGATTGTTTGCCAAATGTTCCTGAATTACTTGACTTTTACTTCAGTTTTTCGGATAATATTATGATAAAAACCGCACCCATTTTGGATATTTCTGCCGGAATTTCTGAATTGAAAAATATAGCAGAAATTCATATTGTTGCTTTAGAAAACGAAGTCAAAGAATTACTTTTTATTTTGAAAAAAAAACACGAATCAACCATTGAAATAAAAACCGTTAACTTACTAAAAGACAATAAAGAAGTTTTTCAATTTCAAATGAATTCAGATGCTAAAAAAACTAATTATGCTGCTCCAAAAAAGTATCTTTTCGAACCCAATGCTGCCATCATGAAATCGGGCGGATTTGATTCAATTGCTACTCAATTTGAATTAGAAAAACTACACCAACATTCACATCTTTATACTTCGAATGAACTACTAGATTTTCCTGGCAGGATATTTGAAATCCAAAACACATTGGAGTACAATAAAACCAACATGAAATCGTATTTAGAAAATCAAAAAGCCAATATTACAACCAGAAATTTTCCAGAAACAGTAGAAAATATTCGAAAAAAATGGAAAATAAAAGATGGCGGAAATGTGTATTCTTTTTTTACAACCGATATGACAAATTCGAAAATTGTATTACTTTGCGAGAAATTAAAATAAAACCATGAAAAAGATTTTTTTTGCACTTTTTATACTTACTTCAATTAGCTCTTTTGCTCAAAAACCATGCGAGATAGAAAGTTCTTTTACCGATAGTTTAGGAACATACAAATCCTTAAAACAAAAATTAGTTTTCGAAAGAAACTTTGCAGGAAATTCTACTCGAATTTTCTTTTCATTATCAACAAATAATGGAGTTTTATCGCTAGATACAGAAATTTTACAGCGAAGTAATGACTTTATTAAAGCCAATTGTTTGGACCCAAAATCTAAAATTTACTTGCAACTAGCCAATGGAAAAATAGTAACATTACTACTTTCAAGTAACGAAACTTGCGGCACATTAATTAGAAGTGATGATGGTGCAAACAACAGAATAACATCAGCTTCATTTTTATTTTCAAAAGAAAATTTTGAAGATTTAAAAACAAGCAGAGTTACCTTTATGCGAATTCAATTTGCTGGAGAAACAATTGATTTTCCGTTTAAAACTTCGTTAGTATCCGAAATGGATAACAAAACCTATGAACCTGAAAAGTATTTTATAGAGGATTTAAAATGTTTTGAAAACTAATTGCATTTCCATTTAAGATTTTCCACTTTATCGGCTTTACTTCCATTCAAATTATAATGCCACCATTCGGAGTCGAAGGAAGAAAAATTATTTTGAAGCATAATTTCTTTTAAAAACTTTCGGTTTTGGATAATTGTATCGTTTAAATTCAGATAATTATGTGATGCTTCTTCTCCAAAAAAATCAAATTTTGTTCCCATATCAAGTTCAATTCCCAGCGAGTCAATTAGCGTAATATCAACTGCGCCGCCTTTATTGTGAATAGAACCTTTTTTAGGATTGGCAACATAATTAGCATCAGGAACGATTTTCCACATTTTTCTTTGAATTGCTCGAGGTCGATAACAATCGTACAATTTGATTTTAAATCCTTTTTCAACAAACGATTTATTAGCAGCCAATAATGATTTAACGGTTTTCACACGAAGAAAACACTCGTCACACGGATATACTTTTTCTTTCAGGAAATTATCAGCTGTAGCATATTTCATATCATAAACGAAATCATTACTGTAATTTTTCAAATTGACGAATTTGTTTTCATCCGTTTCGGTAGTAATATCCAAAAGTGATGCTGATTTGGTTGAATCAAGATACGATTTGCAGGAAAATAATATTCCTGAAATCATCAGCAGAAAAAGTATTTTTTTAGATTTCATTAAAAACACAGATTACACAAATTTAATGTTAAGTTTTGAACCATATAAGGCATTTAAGTTCATATAAGAAAAAAAACATCAAACTCACATGATCTTAAATGCCTTATATGGTAATTCAAATTTCATCCGAAGTAAAAGTCGTAAAACTTCTCTTTTTAAATGGACGAACAATTAATCGACCTTCGCGGTCAAAACGAATGTAATTGTAAATCCAGTTCATGAAAACGACTGCTTTGTTCTTGAAACCAATTAGCGAAAATAAATGCACAAACATCCAAACAACCCAAGCAAAAAATCCGCTGAAATGGTATTTAGGCAAATCAACAACAGCTTTGTTTCTGCCAATAGTTGCCATTGAACCTTTGTCATTATATTCAAAAGGTTTCATGGGTTTGTTTTGAGAAAGTTTGATAAAATTATCTCCTAACAAATCGCCTTGTTGTATTGCTGGTTGTGCCATCATTGGATGACCTTGTGGAAATTTCTCGGTTTCCATCGAAGCAATATCGCCAATGGCAAAAATATTATCATAACCATTTACCAAATTGAATTGATTTACTCGAATACGTTCTACTCTTTCGACCAACGATTTTGCATCTAATCCATGAACAATTGCACCTTGAACACCAGCAGTCCAAATCACAGTAGCGGAATCAAAACTTAAATCAGAATTGGTTGAAATAGTTCTTCCATCATAATTGGTTACACGGACGTTTTTCCATACTTTCACACCCAGATTATCCAAGAATTTCTCAGCTGCAACGGATGATTTTTCACTCATGGTATTCAAAACTCGATCACCACTTTGAATTAAATTAATTTGCATTTGGGAAATATCCAAATCGGGATAATCTTTTTGTAGAATTTCTTTTTTCATTTCTGCCAAAGCTCCAGCCAGTTCAACACCAGTTGGACCAGCACCAACGAGCACAAAGTTCATCAAAGCATTTCTATCGGCTTCATCTTTAGTTAAAACCGCTTGTTCAAAATTTTCGAGAATAAAACTTCGGATATTTAATGATTGCGGAATGGTTTTCATTGACATAGCGTTGCGCTCGATTTCTTTATTGCCAAAATAATTGGTTTTAGAACCTGTAGCAATAACGAGATAATCATAATGTAAATCACCAATTTCAGAAATTATCTTTTGGTTTTCAGTATCAATTTCTTTTACTGAAGTCAATCGGAAATAGAAATCATGATATTGTTGAATGACTTTTCGAATTGGATAAGCAATCGAACCTGCTTCTAATCCGCCAGTTGCCACTTGATACAACAACGGTTGAAATGTATGATAATTGTGTTTATCCAACATCACAACTTGATAATTGGTGTTTTTTAGTTTTTTTTCCAAAGCAATACCAGCAAAACCGCCACCAATAATGACAATTCTAGGATTTTTTGAAACAGGAATGTTCATGATTTTTTATTTTTCTTCTGGAAAAGCAACTTCGCCTTTCCATTGCATAAAACCGCCTTCGAGGTTAAATGTGTTTTCAAAACCTAGTTGGTTCATCACAGCACAAGCTTGAGCACTTCTTCCACCAGCTTTGCAATACACATAATAGTTTTTTGTTTTATCCAATTCTTCTACTTGGTAAATAAAACCTTGACCTTTGTAAATATCAATCATAATGGCATTGGGAATAATACCTTCGTTGCATTCGTCTTCGGTTCTTACGTCAAGAATTACAGCGTTTGTATCGGCTTCTAATTGTGAAATCCAGTCTTGTTGTGATAAATTCATAGTTATTTGTTTTTCTATAACAAAGATACATTTTTTTAATCATTTGTTATCGATTGAAAACTTCTTCTCTTTTCTGTTAAAAATTATTTTAACAAAAAAATAACACAACAGTTGTATATACAAATAAAAAAGTATTTACATTTGTACCTACAAATATCGATAGTACAAATATGAAAATCGAAGACGTAATAAAATCAACTGTAAATATAGACGATAGCAAAAAAGTTATCCTCAACATTATTTATACACAAAGTGTAATTGGTGAGAAATTTGCTGAAGTTTTAAAACCCTACGAACTATCAAGCGAACAATATAACGTTTTAAGAATTCTTAGAGGTCAAAAAGGAAATCCTGCCAACATGTGTGTGATTCAAGAGCGAATGATTGCCAAAAACAGCAACACTACACGATTGATTGATAAATTACTTTTAAAAGAGTTAGTAACTAGAGAAGTTTGTCCAGACAACAGAAGAAAGATTGAAGTACAAATTACACCCAAAGGATTAGAGTTATTACTTGAACTTGATCCAAAAGTAATTGAACATGAAAAAATGTTTGCAAATAACTTATCACAAGAAGAATTATCAGAATTAAATCATTTATTAGAAAAATTTAGAAACTTAAAATAAATATCAAAAAGCTATGAGTAATTTTATAAACGACGCAAAATGGCGTTATGCAACCAAAAAATTTGATGCTACAAAGAAAGTATCAGCAGAAGATTTTGAAACTTTAAAAGAAGCTATTCAATTATCGGCTTCATCGTATGGATTACAACCTTACAAAGTATTCATCATTGAAAATCCAGAAATTAGAGCTAAAATCCAACCAGTTGCTTGGGGACAAACTCAAATTGTTGATGCTTCTCACCTACTTGTGTTTGCTAATATTACCAATTTTGGCGAAGCAGAAATTGATGCTAGTATCAAAAACATGGCAGAAACAAGAGGAATTCCTGTTGAAAGTGTTCAAGGATACGCCGATTTTATGAAATCAAAAATTACAACACTTCCAGTAGAAACTAGAAACACGTGGACAGCTAAACAAACCTATTTAGCATTAGGGAATCTATTAAATGCTGCGGCTGAATTGAAAATAGACGTTACTCCAATGGAAGGTTTTGAACCTGCCGCAGTAAATGAAATTCTTGGTTTTGAAAAACTAGGATTAAACGCTAGCTTAATTGCTACTGTAGGTTACCGTCATGAAGAAGACGCTACTCAACACTACGCTAAAGTGCGTAAATCAAAAGAAGAACTTTTTATCAATTTATAAATCAAAAACAAATAGTATGAAAAATTTAAAAACAATTGCAATTGCCTTATTAGTAGCTTTTGGAACAACTGTAGCTACAGCACAAAACAAAAAAATCAACGTTGAGAAAAGTAAAATCAACTGGGTTGGAAAAAAACTAACTGGTGAACACAGCGGAACAATCAATTTTAAAGAAGGAACTTTAGTTTTCCAAAAAAACAAATTGAAAGGTGGAAGTTTTACTGTTGACATGAATTCAATCAACACTACTGATTTAACAGGTGATTACAAGAAAAACCTTGACGGACATTTAAAAGCAGACGATTTCTTTGGTGTAGAAAAACACCCAACAGCTAAATTAGATTTCAAATTAATTTCTGATAATGGCGATGGAACTTACAATGTAACTGCTGATTTGACTATCAAAGGAATTACTAAACCTATCACATTTGTTATTGCGGTTAAAGGAAACACTGCGGTTGCAAAACTAAATGTTGACAGAACAAAATATGACATCAAATATAAATCAAAAAATTTCTTTGAAAACCTTGGTGATAACGTTATCAACGATGAGTTTGAATTAACTGTAAACTTACAGTTCTAATACTAAGAAAAGAAGAATTGCTATGAAGAATGAACCTCGAAGAAATTCGAGGTTTTTTTATGCTAAAAAAATAACTAATCTTTGCAGTAAATAAAAAATAAATGCAAAAGGTTTTAATCATCGATAATTATGACAGCTTTACATTCAATCTTGTTCATTATCTTGAAGATTTGAATGCAGCCGTAACTGTTTTTAGAAATGACGAATTTGAGCTGACGGAAATTGAAGCTTTTGATAAAATCATCCTTTCGCCTGGACCAGGAATTCCCGATGAAGCTGGTTTACTAAAAGAAGTCATCAAAACCTTTGCACCAACCAAAAGCATTCTTGGCGTATGTCTTGGTCATCAAGCCATTGCAGAAGTCTTTAATTCCGAATTAATAAATTTAAAATCAACACTTCACGGAATTTCATCTAAAGTAACTATTTTAGAGGAAACCGAGAGATTGTTTACCGGTTTACCTAACCAAATTGAAGTTGGACATTATCATTCATGGGTGGTTAATCCTGATACTATTTCAGAGGAAATAGTAGTAACTTCTGTTGATACCGATGGAAGAATTATGTCGCTTCGCCATATTGAATTTGATGTCAAAGGAATTCAATTTCATCCCGAAAGCATTTTGACACCATTTGGTAAAACCATCCTGAAAAACTGGCTCATTAATAGCTAATTCATATCCATTTACCCAAAGTACACATTAACAAAATCATATTCTAATCTTGTAACAATATTTTAATCTATTACTTTAACATATAATAGTCAATAAATTGATTATTAATTTTTTAAATAAAGCATATAGATTTTATCTATATTCCATTATTTAACCCAAACATCATCTTTTCTTTACTTTACTCCCAATTATAGAGCTTAGTTTCGCTGCTATATAACAACTTATTAACAATATATACATCAATACATTTTATTTAACTATATTTGATTGATTTATAGCAAATTACCAATTAAACTCGCACATTATGGGAATTTTCAACAATCATGACAAAAAAGTTATTGAAGCTCTTTGCAAAAAAAGCGAAGACATCAGTAATGATATCAGCAAGGAGATACACGAATTTCTTGATGACTTAAAAGAAGAATATGACCAAAACAAAGTTGTTATTTCCGAGTTCAACACCTTTGTTAGCGAATTATCCAAAAAACTTTCGCCAGAAGACGTTGAGAAACTAAACTCCTTTTCTACTCGATTGTACAAAGTAAAACGCTGCGCCAAAAAAGGAGTTGAAGCCATGAGAGAATTAGCTCGCGATCAAAAAAAAGCTACCCAAGAAACTATTCGAGAATATCAAGAATATTTACACACTTAATTTATTCATTATACACGTCACTTTGAGTGATTTTAAGTAATGCAATGGAGTAAAATTGTATCGAGAAGCTACCTAAAATAATCATCATTGCTTTAACAGAGGTTTTCGATACAATCTTCTATTTCAAAAACTAACATTTTTAAAACAGAAAATCACTCGAACAGAAGATGGGATTTTCTATCGAGTAAAAACCAATTTATTGCCGCTGCTCAAATTGGCATCAAAGGCATAACCTTCGTAGTTAAACGCTTTCAAATCATCTATAGTTTCAGCATTAGTATCGATAATATATCGAACCATCAATCCTCTAGCTTTCTTGGCAAAGAAACTAATCATTTTAAGCTTTCCATCTTTGTAATCTTTAAATTCTGGAGTAATAACGGGAACTTTCAATGCTTTACTATCTACTGCACTAAAATATTCGTTACTCGCTAAATTGATAAACAATTCGTCTTTTTGCAATTCATCATTCAGTTGCTTGGTAATTGTTTTTTTCCAAAACTCATACAAGTTTTTGTTTTTTCCAATGGGTAAAAAAGTTCCCATTTCTAAGCGATACGGTTGCATTAAATCAAGCGGTTGCAACAAACCATACAGGCCAGATAAAATCAAAAGTTTATTCTGTAAAACGTCTAATTTATCTTCAGGCAGCGTGTAAACATCTAAACCTTGATAAACATCGCCATCAAAAGCATAAACCGCTGGACGTGCATTTTTTGTAGTAAAAGGTGTTTCCCAATCTTGATTGCGCTGCCAGTTGAGTTCTGCTAGTTTATCGGAGATAGCCATTAATTCCATCAATTGCTTTGGTTTTATCTTTTTCAACGTCTTTTGGATAGTCGTGGCTTCTTTTAGAAACCTAGGTTCAGAGAAACGAGCAGTTGGAAGTGCTTTCTCAAAGTTTAGCGATTTAGCTGGCGATATAACGATTTTCATAGCGGTATTTTATAGAATTTCAAAATTACGAATTGTATTTTTATTTTTTTATATAGACAATAGATATTTATACCTGTTACAACTTTTAAACAACAAATTATAATAAAATATCTTTTTGCAAACCATTTGCTGGGTAGCGGTTGGCTAACTAATTTTATTCTTACTTATAAAGATAAATTAAAGTGCTACTAAATCTATAGTATTACAGTATTTAGTCTGTGTTTAGTCTGTATTTTTAAATATTTAATACAGATTAAACTGCTAAAAAATTTTTATTTATATAAAATAAATTGCTAATTTTACTGAAAGATAGATAGTTATGGCACAATTAAAAGCAAACAACAAAATCAGTGGTGCTATTGGCAATGTTGTTTTTAGAACCGTCAATGGCAAGCAAATTCTCCAATCGAAAAGCGGACCTATTCAGCAAAGTGATGCTACTAAAATCAGTGGTTCCGAGTTTAGACAATGTAGCCAATGGGCTAAAATACTGCGCAACGGCTACTTCTCGTTTTTAGCAGGAATGACCGACAGTTATATTCATGGGCGATTAACCGCAGCAATTTATAAAGCCATTTTGCACAACACAACCGTTCCAAAAGGGGAACGAACGCCACAAAACAGTGACATGAGTTACTTAAACGGTTTTGAAATGAACACCAACAGTTTGTTTACCTCCTATTTTTTACCCGAAATTACCGTTACGCCTACGGCGGAAAACCAGATTAGGGTTAGCATTGCGCCATTTGAAGCTAAATCAGCTATTACATTTCCGCCCGAAACAACCCATGTGGATTTGTTGCTCTATGCTATGGCAACTAATTTTGATACCAATGCCCAAATCATACAAAGCCATTTATTGCTGCCAATTACCAAAAACCAATCGTTACCTGAAACCGAATGGATTGTTTCTGCGCCACCATTAGGTTATCTTAGCACTATCAACGCCAAGTTGCTGTTTTACCAACCCAATGCACTAACTGGCAGAACGGATATTAACACTAAACAACTCAGTCCTGCTATTATTGTTTCAGCAAAAAATGAATAACTAATGAATGGTTATGGTTATAAATTATAATAGTTTTTATAAGTTAGCTTTTTTTGGTATATTTGATAATGAAATTGTTGTTATTTTAAATCACCTTTAAACAAAAGGTATAATTGTAGTGTACTTATCAGTGCTAAACAGTTTATTGTAATTACAGTATACACTAAACTCTTTATTATGAAAAATGCTATTTTGGTTTTATTAGTAGTGGTTGTAGTCGTTGTTGGATGTAACACTGCAAAAAGTAGTACTGCTACAGTATCTATCTATAACACCACTTGGGAATTAGAATATTTATCGGGAACTCGTATTGCATTTGAAGGATTGTATCCAGAAGTTAAACCAACGCTTATTCTAAACGAAAAAGAAATGACTTATGGCGGAAACTCTAGTTGCAATACTTATACTGGCAACTTTACTTATGAAAACAACCTACTCCAGTTTGGTGAAACCACTCGAACAATGAGATATTGCGAAGGCGGTGGTGAGTCTGCTTTTTTTGGGATGCTAAAAAAAATAAGCAAACCCGTTATTGATAGTGATGGAAAACTACTCTTGATGATGGATGATGTTCCGATGATGCGTTTTAGAAAAATAAAAACCAAAAAGTAAAACAACAAAAAACATCTTTTTAATTGTATTTTTAGTACCATTTCTTTTAACAGGTTGTAAAAAAGAGGAAGCAAAACTAGAAACAAAAAATCCAACCGTTGAAGAAACCAAAGCAAAATCAGATTGTTATTTGTATGATCAAAACAACACTAGAATTGAAATTAAACTTCAATTAATTAAAAAAAAAGCCAGCAGAACAATAGAATACGCTTTAGCAAAAAAAGATAGAAACACTGGAACATTTGAAGGCACTTTTGAAAACAATATCCTTATTGCCGATTATACATTTCAATCGGAAGGAAAAAAAAGTGTTCGTCAAATTGCTTTTCACCTTCAAGATGACCAATTGGTTAAAGGTTGTGGCGAATTAACTGCTGATGGTACAAAATTTATAGATATCAGTAAAATAAGGTTTAATTCCATTATGCCGTTGACTAAAACAAATTGCAACTAATCTATGACTAAAAAGAACTTTTTGGTACTTGGTGCTTTTCTTGGATGGTTTGCCGTTATCACTCAATTTATTTTGATGATAAATAATCGTGCAGCATCAGTTCCAGAAACCATAGTTCGTTTTTTTAGTTTTTTTACTATTTTGACCAACTTGATAGTAGCAGTTTATTACACAATACATTGGCTTCAAAAACCAACTTCACTCCTATTTCGTTTACAAAAACCAGGTATTCTTTCGGCTATTACGTTATATATTGCTGTGGTTGGTTTAGTATATCAAATTGTTTTACGAAGCATTTGGTCGCCAGTTGGTATACAAAAACTAGTTGATGAATTACTGCATTCTATAATTCCAGTTTTTACCCTTGTATATTGGTTTTTATATGAAAAGCATAATGAAGCTTCATGGAAATCCATTCCGAGTTGGTTATTATATCCGCTTTTCTATTTGGCTTTCATCTTGATTCGTGGTAGTATTTCTAATTTTTATCCCTATCCTTTTGTAAATGTTACTGAACTCGGTTTGCAAAAAGTTCTTATAAACAGTAGTGTTTTGGTATTCGTTTTTCTTTCAATAGCCATAGGATTAGTTGCTTGTAGTAAGCTTTTAACAAAAAAAGTGCCTCATATTTAATCTTTATTAGCTAGTTTTAATGATTTATTTCATTTTATGAAATAAATTCGAAACCATAATAAATTATTTCAAAAACTGACAATGCATTTATCCATTTTTGTTCTGTTTCGTTAGTTTCGTTTAATGGAATTACTATTTTAGATATAGGAGGTGTTTCTCTATAGATTTTTCTTCTTCTTCTAAACTCTACTGGATCATTAACTTTCCTAAAACTTGGATTTTCTATAAAATTTTTTCTATCAGAATTTTTAAAAAGTAATGCTAATGGCTTTCCGTTTAGTACTATTGAAAATCGATTTTCGTTATCAAGATGATTTCTGTTAAAACTTCCAAGTGGTTGATGAGTTGCATCAACAATAGTAGTATTGTTTATAATTTTGCCTAAATATTGCTCATTATAAAAGACCAAGTTTTCGTTATTTTTATATTCAAAATAAATTTTAAAATCGGTAGCACTTGCTATAATCCTGCTGTTAGTATAAATTCCTCTATCTATGCGCTGAAAAGCAATCATTGGGGAACCATCTTCTGAAAAAATATGTCCTGATAATTTATTAGACATAGCTTTACTATAGCTGTATTCTATATCATTGGTTAGTTCATAAATTGAAAATATACGATCTGGTTGTAATTTCGTTTTTAAATCAAGAACTTTATTTTCCATTTCTATTTTTTCATTCGCTAAAAACTCGGGTGTCTTTTTTTGTAAAGCGTTTTTAATAATGTATCCAATCATTGCCGCAAACCCTACAAAAGGCACCATAAAGGCAACCAGTAGTATCAATGCTATAATTATTACTATTATTAAAAGGATTGTTTTCATTTATTAGGCATATTTAGATTTGTTTTCAAATATAGTTAAAAGTATATTGTTTTTTCTTCAATAAACTGAATGTCTATTGGACTATCATAATGTTGAGAGCTTAACTAAATTACTTTCTTTTATGAAACGAATTAATAATTTAAGCCCTACTCTTTAAATGAAAATTTTAAAATAATAACATCATTAAAATCTTATTAACGAAACCGTTTTCGTTAATAACACCTTTTGATATAAAGCAAATTAAAATCGGTTTTATTATAGTAGTTTCCGTAATTTGCATCTTTAATTTTTTGAAAATCAAACTATGAAAAAACACAACTATAGTGCTGGACCATGTATTCTTCCTCAAGAAGTTTTTGAAAAATCGGCACAAGCCGTTTTAAATTTCAATAATTCAGGATTGTCCATTTTGGAAATATCCCATCGAAGTAAAGATTTTGTTGCGGTTATGGATGAAGTTCGTTCGTTAGTATTGGAACTTTTAGGTTTAGAAGGAAAAGGTTACCAAGCATTATTTTTACAAGGTGGCGCAAGTTTAGAATTTTTAATGGTACCCCAAAACTTAATGAAAGTTGGTGGAAAAGCCGCTTATCTCGATACGGGAACTTGGGCAAATAATGCTATAAAAGAAGCCAAATTATTTGGAGAAACGATTATCGTTGCTTCTTCAAAAGAGCAAAACTACAATCATATTCCAACCGATTATACAATTCCTGCTGATGCGGATTATTTTCACTGCACGAGTAACAACACTATTTTTGGAACGCAAATAAAATCGTTTCCAAAGACAAATGTTCCAGTAGTTTGCGATATGAGTTCGGATATCTTTTCTAGAAGTTTAGATTTTTCACAATTTGATTTGATTTATGCTGGAGCACAAAAAAATATGGGTGCAGCCGGAACTACTTTGGTTGTGGTAAAAGAAGAAATTCTAGGAAAATCAGGAAAAACTATTCCTAGTATTTTGGATTATGAAAAACATATCAAGGCTGAAAGTATGTACAACACACCTGCTGTTTTTGCGGTTTACACTTGTTTATTAACCTTACAATGGTTGAAAAATCAAGGTGGAATTCCAGCTATCGAAAAAATAAATGAAGCCAAAGCTACTTTATTATACAATGAAATCGACAGAAATCCGTTGTTTATTGGAACAGCAAATGTTGCTGACCGAAGCAATATGAATGCTACATTTTTATTAGTAAATCCTGAACATCAAGAAGCATTTGTCAAACTATGGAAAGAAGCCGGAATTTCTGGTCTTGCTGGTCATCGTTCTGTTGGCGGTTATCGTGCTTCAATGTACAATGCTTTGCCACTAGAAAGCGTGCAAGTTTTAGTTGACGTAATGAAAAAACTAGAAGAAGTAGTTAGCATTCAGTCGCAGTTAGCAGAAAAATAGCCCCGATTGCAGTGGAAATCCTTTTTTGCGTCAGTTCGAGTTTGCGAAGCAAGTATCGAGAACAAGCAAAAAAGATTGAAACGAAAAGCGGGAATCAGCTCCTAAAAAAATAATTTAAAAAGATGCTGAACTCAATTCAGCATAAACAATAATTAGCATCGAAAGATGCTGAACTAAATTCAGCATAAAAAATGAAAGTATTAGCCAACGACGGAATTTCAAAAAGTGGAATTAAAGCGTTAGAAAAAGGTGGTTTTGAGGTTATTACCACTAAAGTTGCACAAGAACAAGTTGCCAATTATGTAAATCAAAATAACGTTTCGGTGATTTTGGTTCGTAGCGCAACTAAGGTGAGAAAAGATATTATTGATGCCTGTCCAGGATTAAAAATTATTGGTCGCGGTGGCGTTGGGATGGATAATATTGATGTAGAATATGCTCGTAGCAAAGGAATTCATGTAATTAATACGCCAGCGTCATCATCAGAAAGTGTGGCTGAATTAGTTTTTGCACATTTGTTTACAGGTGTACGATTTTTGTATGATGCCAACCGAAATATGCCTTTGGAAGGCGACACCAATTTTGACGGATTGAAAAAAGCCTATTCTAACGGTATTGAATTGCGTGGCAAAACATTAGGAATTGTTGGTTTTGGACGAATTGGTCAAGCCGTTGCCAAAATGGCACTTGGATTAGGAATGAAAGTTATTGCTGCCGATAAATTTGTAGACAAAGCGGAAGTAAAAGTTGAGTTTTACAATGGTCAATTCATCAATGTTGAGTTTGAAACGGAACCGTTGGAAGATGTATTCAAACATGCTGATTTCATAACGCTTCACGTTCCTGCTCAGGAAGGTTATGTAATTGGAAATGAAGAATTTCAATTGCTAAAAGATGGTGTGGGAATTGTAAATTGTGCTCGTGGCGGTGTTATTGACGAAGTAGCTTTATTAAAAGCATTAGACTCTAATAAAGTAGCCTTTGCTGGATTAGACGTTTTTGAAAACGAACCAACTCCAGAAATTCAAATACTAATGCATCCTAACATTTCGTTAACTCCACATATTGGTGCGGCAACTCTGGAAGCGCAAGATAGAATTGGTACTGAATTAGCGGAGCAAATTATTAGTTTACTAAAGAACGAAAAATAATATAAATTGTATTACTAGCTATTTTTTTTATAAATTTGATAGTTAATCATTAAAAAATATGAAGATGTTTGAGCAATTAACAGAATTAGTAAAACAATATGGTGGCAATGCAGTTGTTAATAATCCAGCTGTTCCAAATGAACAAAACGATGCAGTAATGAACGAAGCTAGTTCATCTATTGTAGATGGATTAAAAAATATGGTTGCCGGTGGAAATATATCTGAATTGGCTGAAATGTTTCAAGGTAATAATGCAGGAAATGCTTCAAATCCTGTTGTTAAAAATCTAATCGAGCAAGTTTCGGGAAATTTAGGTTCAAAATTTGGATTAAGTAATGAAGCTTCAACTGGAGTTGCCAATAGTTTAATTCCTCAAGTTTTAGAGAGTTTAATTAACAAAGCAAAAAATCCAAATGATAGCAGTTTGAATATTCAAGACATAATCAATTCAATTTCTGGTGGAAATGGTGGCGGTTTAATGGACGCTGTTTCTAAATATGGCGGACAATTCGGTCTTGACCAAAATAATGACGGAAAAGTTGATATGGAAGATGTTACTTCTGTGGTTTCTAAAAAAGGTGGTTTAGGCGGATTGCTTGGACGTTTATTTGGAAAATAAAACTAAAATCATACTAATGTTTTCAAAGTCGTGTTATCAAACACGACTTTTTTTATAAAATAAAAAACCAAGTTGCTTTTCATTTCGTAGATAAACAAAACTTAAAATAATTTTATCATGAAAAACAACAAATTTTTTAACTTAATTGGGACATCATTATTGATGGTGGGTTTATCAACTTCTTTTATTTCATGTGAAGATGACGACAATAACAATAATAACAATACAGTTGTTGCTCCTAACGTAAACTTTACAGCTTTAACAAAAAACAACAGTATTGCTGTATTCAATGCACGAAACTTAAATAGTGCCATTTCAACTACTCCAATTACAGGATTAGCCAGCGGAGAACAAATCATTAGTATAGATTATAGACCTGCAACGGGTCAATTATATGCATTGAGTTCTTTAAGTAGATTGTATTTTATTAATGAACAAAGTGGCATAGCTACTGCATTAGGTACATCTTCTTTCACTCCTGAAGTTAATGGAATGAATGCTTCTATTGATTTTAATCCAACAGTAGATAGAATTAGATTGGTTACAGAGGCAGGACAGAATTTACGTTTACATCCAGAAACTGGTGCTGTAGCAGCAACAGACACACAAATCAGTGGTAACTCAAATACAAAAATTGGAGCTGTTGCCTATACAAATAGCATGGCTGGAGCAAGTTCAACTATGCTTTTTGATATTGATTTTGGTGAAGACAAATTATACATTCAAAATCCACCAAACGATGGAGGTTTACAATTAGTTGGAAATTTAACCGTTGACTTCCAAGGTCAAGGTGATTTTGATATTCTTCCTGATAATTCTGCAGCTCTTGCTGTTACGAACAATAATAGTATGTCAAAATTATATACTATTGATTTGACTACAGGAAAAGCAGTAGATGTTGGTACTTTTGGTACAGAAGTTATTAGCTTAGCTTTTAAAACTAATCCTGTTGCTTTTGCTGCTTCTTCAGATAATCTTTTACACCGTTTTAATCCTATGAGTCCAATGGCTAATTCCGTTGCATTTACAGGTTTAATGGCAAGTGAAATGATTGTAGGACTAGATTTCAGACCTGCTAACGGAACGCTATATGCGGTTTCAAATCAAAGTCGCCTTTTCAAAGTGAATACTGCAAATGGACAATTAACTCAAGTTGGTTCTGATTTATCGCCAGCTTTATCTGGATCTTCATTTGGTTTTGATTTTAATCCTACTGTAGATAGAATTAGATTAGTTAGTAATACTGGACAAAATCTAAGATTACATCCAGACTTGGGAACTGTAGTATTTACAGATGGAATGCTAAATCCAGGAACTCCGTTTGTAAATGCAGCTGCTTATACAAACAATATAGCTGGTGCTACTACAACTACTCTATTTGTAATAGATTCAACAACGGATATGCTTTACACTCAAAATCCACCTAACAATGGTACATTAGTTCCAGTTGGTTCATTAGGTGTTAATGTTGAAGCAGATAATGGTTTTGACATTGGTGGAAACAGTAATAATGCTTATGCATTGTTAAAAGTTAACGGAGTTACATCTGTTTACACTATAAACTTAACTACTGGTGTAGCAACAAAAGGAGCTGATTTCAATATACAAACTACTGCTATGGCGGTTGGTTTAGGCTTTTAATAAATTTTGTTTTGGTTAGTTAAACAGGTCTTGTCTCATAAACAAGACCTGTTTTTTTTAACACTTTAACAGTAAAACCATTCGAAAAACTTCACTAATTTTATAGAAATTCTTTTCAGATGAAATCTATTGTTTCAATATTGATTATTCTTCTTTCCGTTATTGGTTGTAACAGCACAAAAGATATTGGAACAAATTCTAATGATATTGCTTCAAAAAAAGTTTCTGATACAGTAAAAATTGCCAACGATAGTTTAGAATATGAAGTAATAATTATCGATCCTGGTTTTAGTTCTTGGATTAATGGTCGTGCTTTTCCTCGTGGTTATCATTCAGAAAATTTTATGAAAATGAAAAACATACGATATGTTACCGAATGGAATATTAGAGCGCAAAATCCGTATCAATATGATCCAAATTTATACACCATGCGAATTGATTATGATCAAAATGTAAATTATGGATACGAAGTGAATTATTTAATTTATAATTACTTTATTTATTTTCAAAACACCTATAATCAAAGATTAGCAGGGTTTGTGCCTAACCGATAATTTTGTTAATTTTGCATTACAATGATTTCAAATGAATAACTTAAAAAAACGCTGGAATATTACTTCCAATTTCCAATTAATAATTATATTCATTGTTTTTGCAATTAACGGATCGTTATCAGCTAGAATTTCCAAATATCTGATGGATTACATTGGTATCGACGAAAGCATGGCTTGGTATTTTTACTATCCTATTTTACTAATTTTAGTACTACCGTTATATCCATTTATGTTGATTGTATTTGGATATTTATTTGGTCAATCGAAATTTTTCTATCCATTTTCTAAAAAAATGATTAATCGAATGAAGTTAGGTTTTATTCTAAATTTTTTCGAAAAATAATCAGTTGCTTTCCTCCATTTCACCTTTAATTACGTAAGTGTAAATCCACATCAAGGTAAACGACGGAATAAAATCAGTAAATGGAATGATTTCTTCAAAAAATGTCATAACTCCAGCCATTTTTCCTGATAAACCTTTATACATTTTTGCCATCATATAAGCAGCAATTGGTGCCCAAAACAAATCGCCTATTTCACCTAAAACAGGAATTAAAAACGTAGCCATTCCTACTAAATCTAGAACAATACTAAGCATTAGTTTTTGGCTTTTGTCAGCTTCAAAAGTGCTTTTCTCAATAGTTTTAATTTGTGTTTCCAATGTGTAAAAAATATAATAATTATGTAAACACTAAATAATTATCAAAACTAATGCCAACTTATTCCGACTTCAATAAATTAAAGAAATCATTTCGATTTTCCTTTTCATTAAAAACGCCACCATACTGAATGGTTGATGTAAAACTACTTTCATCTTTAATACCTCGGCTAGAAACACACAAATGTTTAGCTTCCATAACAACAATGACATTTTCTGTTTCCAAAACCGATTTCAGTTCATTGAAAATTTGCATAATTAATCGCTCTTGCACTTGTGGACGACGCGAATAATAATCGACTATTCTATTTAATTTTGACAACCCAATTACTTTTCCGCTAGAAATGTAACCAATATGTGCTTTGCCAATTATGGGTAAAAAATGATGCTCACAAGTAGAATTAAAACTAATGTTAGCTTCAACCAGCATTTTATCGTAGTGATAACTATTCTCAAAAACGGATATCTTTGGTTTGGCTGCAGGATTTAAGCCAGAAAAAATCTCTTTGATAAACATTTTAGCAACACGATGTGGCGTTCCTTTCAAACTATCATCTGTCATATCCATACCCATTTCATGCATAATTTCGTAGAAATGGTTTTCAATAACTTTCATTTTTTCTTCGTCTGATTTTAAGAAAGCATCTTTTCTCATTGGTGTTTCAGCAGAAGTCATTTGATGATTATCACCTAAAATATCGTATAATTCTTTTTCAATAACAGTTTCCATCTATATATTTTTTTGTTTAACAAATATAGATAAATATTAAACAAAAAATAATTATTAACAGAACTTTATTAATTATACAACCATAAATAAAATTGATATTAATTATAAAATACTTCGTTTCTTTGTAAAAATTACATCGGTATGATTACTGCAAAAAATATTCATAAATTCTACGATACTTTAGAAGTTTTAAAAGGAGTTGATTTACACATTGCTAAAGGCGAAATTGTTTCCATTGTTGGTGCTTCTGGTGCAGGAAAAACCACTTTGTTACAAATACTTGGAACATTGGATAATCCTTCAAAAAACAATAAAACTTTACTTGAAATAAATGGTGAAAACATTTTGAATATGAAAGACAAAGAGCTTTCTAAATTTAGAAATTTGCATTTGGGATTTATCTTTCAGTTTCATCAATTATTACCTGAATTTACAGCTTTAGAAAATGTTTGTATTCCTGCTTTTATTGCTGGAAAAGAAAAAGCAGAAACAGAAGTTGAAGCCAAAAGATTATTAGAATATCTTGGACTTTCTCATAGAATTGAACATAAACCTAGCGAACTTTCGGGTGGTGAGCAACAGCGTGTTGCCGTTGCTCGCGCTTTAATCAACAAACCGTTAGTCATTTTTGCCGATGAACCTTCGGGAAATTTAGATACGCATTCGGCGGAAAATTTACATGAATTGTTTTTTAAACTTCGTGATGAATTCAACCAAACCTTTGTAATTGTTACCCATAACGAAGAATTGGCAAACATGGCAGATCGAAAATTGGTTATGGTTGATGGATTGATTACCTAAAATATGAATGCATCAGAACTCAAAGAATTTCTAGACGAAAAAGTCATTTTATATAACAATCCCAACTTTATTGAAACCGATCCTATTCAAATTCCGCATCGGTTTGAAACCAAAGAAGATATTGAGATTGCTGCATTTTTAACCGCAACTATTGCTTGGGGAAATCGGAAAATGATTATCAACAATGCTTCAAAAATGATGACATTGATGGGAAATTCGCCTTATGATTTTGTGATGAACCATAACGAACATCAACTTGAAGAATTGAACGGTTTTGTACATCGAACATTTAATTCTGTTGATTTTCAAACGTTTATCATTGGGTTAAAAAATATTTATACAAATCACAATGGTTTAGAAGCTGTTTTTGCTTCAACAGAAAAAACCATGCAAGAAAATATCAGCGAGTTCAAGCGATTGTTTTTTGAAATTCCACATAGCAATCGAACAACCAAACATATTTCGGATCCATTGCAAGGTTCGGCTGCCAAACGAATTAACATGTTTCTCCGTTGGATGGTTCGTCAGGATAATTGTGGCGTTGATTTTGGTATTTGGAAAAGTATTTCACCATCAAAATTATCTTGTCCGTTAGACGTTCATTCGGGAAATGTGGCCAGAAAATTAAACTTGTTAACCCGAAAGCAAAATGATGCGAAAGCATTATCAGAATTAGACACTAACCTAAAATCATTAGACCAAAACGATCCTGTAAAATATGATTTTGCTTTATTTGGATTGGGTGTTTTTGAAGGATTTTAAAAAACCGTATTCCAATTCTTTTCAACCATTTCTTGTAATTCTTCCACAGAAATAGTTTTACACAAAGCCGCTTTTTGATAAACTTCTTCCAAGGTTTCTTCTATAGTATCGGTTTCGAGAAAGAATTTATCGTTTGGTATGGATTTAAAAACGGTTTCCATTTCTTTATTACGAAGTAAATATTTCCCAAACGAAAGATAAAATCCGTTATCGATTAGTTGCTTGGCGAGTTGTTCACTTTTAGAAAAACCATGAATAACAATTGGAACTGAAACTTTTAAGTGTTTTTTTATTTCAATCAATTCATCAAAAGCAGCAACCAGATGCAATACCAATGGTTTTTGATACTTTTCGGCTAAAGCGATTTGTTTCTCAAAAACTTCGATTTGCAAATCCATTGGAACTTCAATTCGTTTATCTAAACCACATTCGCCAAGTGCTAAACATTCAGAAAGTTGTAACTTCTCCTCTATTATTTTTAAATCCGTTGCTAATCGAGTTTCATTAATATACCAAGGATGAATACCAACTGAATAGTTTGAAATAGTTTCGTCAAATTCCCACGGATATTGATTAACCAGTTCAAAAACATCTGGATTGTTGATGAATTTATGTGTATGTAAATTGTAGAATTTCATTAGTCGTGGAATTTTTTAACTCCGGCTTTTATGGCAATTGGCAAATCGTTTTCCATTGGAACAATTGGGCATGAATATTTGTAGTTATAAGCACAATAGGGATTGTAAGCTTTGTTGAAATCAATCGTCCATTCGAGTTCTTTTTGGATGCGACAATCAATATATCGTCCGCCAATATAAGTTTCTTCGCCATTTGTCGTATCTGAAAACGGCAAGAAGAGATAATCTTCATAACCTTCTTTTTTAATCAAATCCAAATTTTGATATACGCTCAACTTGTATTCGTTTCCTTCAAAAGTAAAATGTAACTCGCCATATTTTTTATAAACAGGAAGTCGCGCTGTTGTGGTTTTCATTTCAAAAGGCTTTTCTTTTCGCGTTCGAATGAATTTCGCTTTAATGATGAATTCATCCGATATAGGAAAAAAATCCAAATGGGTAAACGTTTTAAAATCTTCTTCCGTCAACGGACTTTTCTCTTTATCGGCGTAACTTTTATTGAGTTCATCCTGAAACTCCTGAGCTGTTTGAGTAGCATTTTCCTGCGCAAAAAACAACGAACTTGCAAAAATGAATACGATTGAAAAAAATGATTTCATAAAAAAGTATTTTCAACAAAAATAGTTCAAAAGTCCTAAAGTTAACACAACAAAGTGAACTAGAACTTTGTAAATTTGCTGTATCAATCAATCATCATGCTGCAAACTGCTCTTCAACGCTACATCAATAACTTCAAAGGTTTTTCAAGAGAAATCTGGATATTGACCATCATCACGTTTATCAATCGTGCTGGAACAATGGTTTTACCATTTTTGTCCAAATATTTAAACGAAGATTTACATTTTTCCTATAGTCAAGTAGGTTGGATTATGGTGTGTTTTGGCGCAGGTTCGCTTCTTGGTTCATGGCTTGGTGGAAAACTGACCGATAAAATTGGGTTCTATCGTATTATGATTTTTAGTTTGCTTTTTAGCGGATTAGGAATGTTTACACTTGTTTTCATCAAAAGTTTTACGGGTTTATGTATTGGTATGTTTATTTTAATGAGTATTGCCGATATGTTTCGACCAGCAATGTTTGTTTCGCTTGGCGCGTATGCCAAACCTGAAAACCGAACTCGAGCGTTGACTTTAGTACGATTGGCCATCAATCTAGGATTTGCCGCTGGACCAGCAATGGGCGGATTAATCATTATGGGAATTGGCTACGAAGGATTGTTTTGGGTTGACGGAACTTCGTGTATTGTAGCTATTTTGGTATTTTGGCTTTTGGTAAAAGAAAAGAAAAAATCAAAGTTTCAAGACAAAGAACATCCTGGCGAAGTATTGACGACTTCCGTTTTTAAAGACAAACCGTTTTGGTTTTTTCTCAGTATGTGTTTGATAACCGGAATATTATTTTTCCAACTCTTTAACACCATTCCGTTGTATCACAAGAAACAATTTAGTTTAACCGAATTCCAAACCGGCTTATTATTAACCATGAACGGAATAATGATTTTCTTCCTCGAAATGCCGATTGTAAGCTATGTTGAACGAAAAAGTATTAATAAAATCAAAGTGGTAACCTTAGGTTGTTTTTTGATGGCAATTAGTTTCTTTTTGTTACTTGTTTCAGGGTTTACCTCTGTTTTAGTGATGATGATGATTGTAATGACTTTTGCCGAAATGTTTGCTTTTCCTTTCTCTAATTCTGTGGCATTAAGTCGCGCACCAAAAGGTCACGAAGGTCGATACATGGCAATTTATACGATGAGTTTTAGTTTGGCTCATATTTTTAGTCCAATGATTGGAATGGAAATGATTGATAAATTTAGTTTCTCATCCAACTGGATTTTAATGGGAAGCTTTGGATTAATTGGAACAATTTTAGGAATTATAACCTATCAATTAGTTCAAAAAGAAAGACTTAAAAAACAACTCTCTTAAAAAATAGTTAAATAACTATAAAAATAGTTGTGTAACTAAAAATATAGTTATACGTTTGTTCTGTCCAATTGGAAGAAATATAAAAAACGAAATGACTATGCAAAAGTTAACAAACAAAGAAGAAGAGATTATGCAAATTTTATGGAAGCTAAAAAAAGCTTTTGTAAAAGAAGTGTTAGCCGAAATCACCGAAGATCAACCTCATTACAATACACTTTCTACCATCATCCGAAACTTAGAAGAAAAAGGATTTGTTGGACACAATGCCTTTGGAAATACACATCAGTACTTTCCAATTGTTCAAATGGAAGATTACAGAAAACGTTTTATGAATACCGCTATCGAAAACTATTTTGATAGTTCGTATAAAAACCTTGTTTCCTTTTTTGCCGAAGAAGAAAAGATTTCGGCTGACGAACTAAGAGAAATTTTAGCTATCATAGAGAAGAAAGACGATAGATAAAGGATGTTACACATTCTGAATTCTAAATTCTAAATTCTCAATTTTTAATTAACAAACTATGGAAACCATTTTCATTTACTTATTAAAATCCAGCGGATTGATTGCTATGTTTTATTTGGCGTATCATTTTTTGCTTAGAAAAGAAACTTTTTTCGATAGCAATCGATGGTTTTTATTATCAGGATTGATAACTTCTCTCCTATTGCCGTTATATTTTATTAAGAAAGTGGTTTATGTAGAACGACCTAAATATACCATGGAAGATTTGATTGCTTTTTCCAATCAAAATCCAGTAGCAATAAAAGAAGTTTCGGCTGTTGAAGCATTCGATTGGATGCAATTGGTTTGTGTTAGTTATATCATCATCGCTTCGTTTTTAGTGATCAAAATCATCTTGAGTTTTATCTCGCTTTATCGAATGCTTTTTCAACAGCAAATTATTAAAAAAGAACATTTTAAACTAGTTAATCTAAACCAAAACATCGCTCCTTTTTCGTTCTTTAATTACATAGTTATTAATCCTGATTTATATACAAACGAAGAACTGCAAAGTATTTTATTACACGAAAAAATCCATAGCCAAGAAAAACATTCCATCGATGTTTTAGTAGCCAAATTGTTTTGTGTTGTGTTTTGGTTCAATCCCTTTGTTTGGTTGTACAAAAAAGCCATTTTGCAAAACCTAGAATACATTGCCGACCAAAAAGCGATGCAACAAATGGAAGACAAAAAATCGTATCAACGCGCTTTATTGAAAGTAGTTACTAATCAAAACTGCTTGTCCATTACTAATAATTTTTATCAATCATTAATCAAAAAACGAATCGTTATGTTAAACAAAAATCAATCACGCAAAAGAAATTCATTAAAGTATGCACTCATCATTCCTGCTTTAATTGGTTTTATCTTACTGTTTCAAATTCAAACCATTGCGCAAGTAAAGGGAAATGATTATTCTAAATTGCAAGCACCTAACAACTCTAAAAACGGTATCAAAATTGACAAAAATACTACAGACACCGAAATGAAAATTGAAGCCGAAAGATTAAAAAATGTTACTGGTGCAATTGTGAAATTCTCTAAAGTTAAAAGAAATTCAAATGGTGAAATTACAGCTATCAAAATTGACTGTAAAAGTAAAGATGGTAACAAAAGTAGTTCTCACATCAACAGTAGTGAGCCAATCACACCAATTTTGGTTTACCTAACTAAAAATGCGATCGAAATTAAAACACAAAGCACTACTAGCTCAAGTTCTCGTTTAGTACAATTGGACCGCTCTGAAGAAAATGATAACAACAGCCAAGGTGATAACGAAAATGAAACTTATGCTTATTCATATAATTACGAATATGATGCTGATTTTCCCGTTCCACCTGTTGCTCCAGTTCCGCCAGTTGCACCCATAATTAAGGTAAATGTAGGCACTTTTCCAAACATGCCAACTGCTCCAACTCCACCAAGCGGAACACCATTAAACAATGAAAAAGAATGGAAGAAGTTTGAGAAACAAATAGAAGAGTTTGAAAAGAAAATGGAAGCCATAGAACCACAAATTGAGGCATATGCTGAAAAAATGACTAATATTGACGAACAGATGCAACCTTTTGAAAAAGAAATGGAAGCTTTTGAAAAAAAGATGGAAGCATTTGAAAGAGAAATGGAAATCTATGTCTTAAAACTAGAAGCCAAAATGATGGAAAAAAAAGAAAAAACTAAAGCTAAAAAATAAGCCAAACGTTAAATTTTTGTAAACACTATTTCATAAATTATGACAACTTTTTAAGTTTGAATATAAAATAAAGCAATAATTTTAAAACGTTAGAATATGAAAAACAAATTGAAATTAGCCTTAGCCTTAGTGCTTACCTCTATTTTTAGTTTTGCGCAAACCAGTAGTAAATCGTTTACTTGGGATAAAAAACCTTCCAAAGAAAATGTATTCATGACATGGAATGCAACCACGCCAGAGCAAGAAATGAAAGACGACATCAAAGCCTTGGCAGAATATGGCGTAACCATCAAATATGCTAATGTGAAGCGTAATGACAAAAACCAAATCACCGCTATCGACGTTTCCTACGAAGATAAAAACGGAAGCAAAGGTTCACTGAGTTACAAGAACAACAAACCTATTGCAACGATTAAATTCTACAAACAAGACGACGAAGTAGGTTTTGGAAATCCATCCAATTCATTTGAAGATGTAATGGCATTTAGCGATTTTGGAAATGGCGAAGCGTTCAAGCAATTTAACTTCAATTTTGACAACGATAGCATTCCGTCGTTTAATTTTTCTACGCCGGGAAAAAAATCGATTACAACCAAAAAAAGAAGTATCTACAAAAAAGACGGTAAAAAACCATTGATTATAGAAAATGGTCAAGTTGTTGAAGGTGGCGATGATTATACTGCTGATGAATTAGAAAAAATCAAAGAAGAATTTGGAACCAATGAAGATGATGAAATCAGTATTTTCTCTGACTTTAATTTTAATGAGCAAAAAGATTTGTCTAAGCAAATAGAGAAAATGCAAGAACAAATCAATAAGCTTATGGAGAAAAACGGTTTAAGTGAAGAAAAAGTAATAGAACCAAACAAAGAAGTTGAGAAAGCTAAATCCATACTCAAAGTCAAAAAAGCGTAACACTTACCACTTTATATTAAAAAGCCGCTAATTTTATTAGCGGCTTTTTTTTCAACTTGTTTCAACTTTAAAATCAACCTCAATTTCAATTCCAAAAATCCTATAGTAGTTAAGCCTTTCACTCTTTTCCCTATATTTGCCGAATGTATAAACTACTGGCAAAACTCAATAAACTGCTTCTTCCTAGCTTTACTAAGCAAGGATTGGATGTTTCTAAAGCTAAGAAATGGCAATTGACTGTTATTGCTTGGCGGTATTATATTACTTCTAGGGCTTTGGATTAAGTTGGAATATAGAATTTAGAGGTTTGGAGTTGGAAGTTGGAAGTTTAACTTGATTTTTGAAGTTGACTTTTGAAGTTGATATTGAGAATGTTAATTTATATAGAGTAATTTATATTTAAAATTTTAAATTTTATATCTAATTTTATTTGCATCATTAACAATATTCTCTATATTTGCACCCACAAAAAAGGCCTCGTGGCGCAACTGAATAGCGCATCTGATTACGGCTCAGAAGGTTACTGGTTTGAATCCAGTCGAGGTCACTCAATGGGACAAGTCTGTTTTTTTTTAGACTTGTCCCACTTTTTTTATTACACCGTAAGACTTATTGATTCTAGCAATTTCATTGAAAATAGGATTTATATCCGCGGTTCGAACTTTTTTATTTTCAAAGTGGATTTTATTTGGAAATATCGAACCAACTAATAGCTATTTATCTTTTATATCAGCATAAGTGAATTGTTGACTAATGTTTCTATTTTATTTATGGCTTTCCTGATATAAATCAAAAATACCTTTTTCGTCTGTAGCCCTATTTTGTCTCTCCTTGAATTCCGTAATTATATTTTCATATCGTGTTTTGGTTGTTTGGTAATCGCTTTTAGCAATCTCACCATCCAACATACATGTCTTGTAATCTTTCCAATTTCTACTCAAGTTTTTTTATTTGTTCAAATTGCTTTAGTCCGATTTTATTTGCTTACCTTTTTTTTTCAATGGACAGTCTAAAATTTTAAATTAAAAAAAAGTAATGGGGTTTTAAAAACCCCATTACTTTTTCTACTTATACAGCTTATATTATTGTTTTGTTTAACTATTATCTGACCACTTTTTTAACTACTGTAACATCATCTTTTGAAGTTATCTGAATTAATAACATTTCATTGGCTAAACCAACACTTATTGTGGTTTGAGACGCATTAACATTTCTATGCTCTTGAAGCAATCGGCCTCTTACATCAAATACTTTTACATTGGCTATAATAACATTTCCTGAATTAATAACAAAGTCATTTATTTCGTTTTTGTAAATGATAACTTGATTGCTATTGAATATTTGGTCGTCAACAGCTAACTGAGATTGATACACCACTTCAAATCGGTTATTAAAAGTACCAGCATCTGATGTGAAAGTATAGGCGCCAGCAGTCAAATTATGCACTACAGCGTTCAAATTATCTCGTAAAAATATTTCTTGCCCTGTAATAAATAATCCATCAACATGATCAATAGCTATAGTATAAATTCCTGCAGTAGTAACTTTATATTTCATTGGAACAACATCAGTGGCATCAAACGGCAATGGTCTTCCTTGAATAACATAATCTTCGCCAGCAATAGTGGTTGTGAGCGAAATAGGACCGTCATTAAAAAATCTACTATCAGTATCATCTAAGCCAAGTTCAGAGTTGGAAAAGTATCCCACTACCGATTGTGAAAATCCGGCAGTAGCACCTGTCATATTCAACCAAATTCTGTTCGCTTCTATAGTTGTTAAAGAGTTTTCAGGTGTTCTAAAAAATTGATTAGCATTATTCCCAATTCTTTGCCCATTGTTAAAAGCTATGGTAGTTGCTCCAACTTTTGCACGTACAAAAAAACCTTGACCTGTTTGTATAACTCCTGCAGGATTTTCTGTATATGCCTGACCATTATCTCCATAAGTACTCGTTGCAGTGTTCCAAGTACAATAAGAAGGACTAGCAGCATTGTTAGTTTTTCTCCAAAAATATAAAGTAGTCTCAATATTATCACTATTATCTGATGCAAATTGCGAAATACTTATGGGTGAGGGATAAGGATTTCCCACGGCATTGTATCGATCGCCTTGATTTATAATAGAAACATTTTGAGTACCATTATTAGGTACACCAGTAAATTGACCATTCCAAACAGCCGCAACTGTTGGGTGATTCCATGGCAAACGTATTAAATATCCTTTTCCAGTTGCAAAAGGAATGTTCGATGTATCTGTGCCATTAACATTATTTCCATCTAAGCCTGAAAGAGTAAAACCTAAATCATTGCTGTAAACACCAGTTGTAGCTGGTGAAGTGATAATTGGATTGTATTCATAAAAACGAATATTTGGAACTACAGACGTAAATGGTGAAAAAGCGTACAATCCTTGTCCAGCAACTGGCGATGACCACAACGTATAATCAAAACGGATTAAAGGATTGGAATTTCGTTTTACAATTGTTGAACCAGAACCTGTATTTGCCACATTATTTGTTTGTAATAAGTTAGCATTATTTTCAATGGTCAATATACCATTATTAGCAATCACATCTGTAACGGTTAGATTGAATGTTGGGTTTACTTTTAATGTTGTTCCTGTATCTAATATTAAACTACTGATTGTGACATTTGAATTAATTTCAGGATAAGCTCCTGCCGAACTAATCCTAACTTCTGTTGTTGTTAAAGGAACACCACAAGTCCAATTTTCTGGTGTTGTCCATGATGTTGTAGTTCCAATCCAATTAGTATTAACAGTCATTAATATGCTATTTGATGTCGCAGGTGAACCAGTTGGACATGTTGCATTTGATGTCAGCTCAACCGTTACCGCATCATTATTTGCCAATGTGGTAGTCGTATAGGTTGCGCTGTTTGTACCAACATTTACGCCATTTAACTTCCACTGATAGGATGGTGAAACTCCACCATTGGTTGGTGTAGCTGTGAAAGTTATACTTGTGCCAGAACAAATAATATTATCCGCATCACTAGAAGCTATGGTTACACTAACGACATTACTAGCTGTTACCGTTACCGCACCAGACAAATTACTGATTACAGTTCCACAACTGCTATTCGTAACCTGACAATAATAATAGAGTGTGCCTACTGATGCTGTAGATGGTGTATAAGAATTTGTTTGTGCTCCGTTTCCACTGCCCAAATTGGTAACGCCTGTTGTGCCCGCCGCATTAGTAGCACTAAACCATTGATAAGAAGTAGCTCCCGATGCAGTTAAACTCAAAGCTATAGCAGAGGTATTCTGACAAACGCTTTGTATATCTGTAGAAGGATGCGCAGTGATGACAGGATTGCTAATAGAAAGACTATTGAAAAATAAGTCATAGTTGGAGCCATTACCCGAACCGCCATTGTAAAAACGAATTTGTGCAGGCACTTGTCCACCACTTTGTGTAGTGAAGGTTCTACCTGTAAGAGATACTGTTGTACCTCCTTTACCGGTTATATAAATAGCATAAGTATTGGCTCCGGTATAGGCAATTGATACATCCAAACCACCGGCTGTATATCCAACTCCTGATGAATTTGCGCCGGCGTTGTCACTGATCATATAATTTGATCCGCCGCCTGTAAAGTAAAAGCCCATTAAATTTTCTCCGCTTGCATTTTGCAGATTAAAGCCAACACTATATGAATTATCAATCCAGTTATTATCCATTGAGAAGCTGATTGTATTTCCAATGGACATTGATGCAGTACGCACAGCATTAGCAACAGAACCATTATTTGCAAATAACCCCCAAGAACGGGATCCTCCGTTATTGATGTCTGAAGATCCGGTAAAAAATCCTGCAGTACCGCTTGTTGATAATGTCCATGCTCCAAATCCGGTTGTATTATCATTTTGGGAATTTGACCAACTACTGTTGTAAGTTGAAAGAGACGCATTACTTACATATCCTGCCGATGGAACAGTTAATGTAAGCACATTTGAATTTGCAGTACACGTCCCGTTTGTAAGCACAGCCCGATAATAGTTGGTAACAATGAGATTGGGGGTTGTATAACTAGTTGAAGTTGCCCCGCTGATGTTACTCCAACTTGAATTATCCTCTGATCTTTGCCATTGAATCGTTCCTGTATGCCCCGTTAAACTTAAACCCGTACTTGAATTTAAGCAGAGAGAAGTAAATGTCGCAGACGCCGTACCCCCTACTGCTGGCGCATTGAAAGTAACTGCTCCCGAAACATTGCTTCTGGCAGTAGATCCGCAAGAACCTGTTACTACGCAATAGTAATATAATGTGCCCGCAGACGCACTTGTTGGGGTATATGTTGCTGTTTGCGCACCATTATTACTGCCCAGACTGGTAACACCCGTAGTTCCTCCAGCGTCAGTAGCGCTAAACCATTGATAAGAAGATGCGCCTATTGCTGTTACAGACAAATCTGTACCACTACCGTTACAAGTGCTTTGAGAACCAGTAGAAGGATGAGCCGTTATGATTGGACGACTTATGGTCAGACTATTAAAATACACATTAACACCAGAACCTCCTGCACCGGCATTGAAAAAACGAATAATTCCAGGCACACGACCTCCTGGAGGATTAGAAAAAGTTCTACCTGACATAGTTGTCGTAGAACCATTTCTGGGAGTGATGCTTATATCATAAGTGGTAGTAGAAACATAAGTAATAGTAATATTCAAGCCATTTGTTGTATAAGGGACACCCGTTGAAATATTTGAACCGGCATTATCAGCGATTTCATAGATAGATTGACCACCACGAAAATAAAACTCCATAATACTATTTCCACTGCTATTTTGCAGACTAATACCAACGGAGCTACCCGTATTTACACCCATATTGTCCATTGAGAAACTAAGCACATTGCCTACATTCATAGTAACCGTTCGAGTAGCATTGGAGAAGTTAGACGCAGGATTGGTCCCGTTGGCGAACATACCCCAGGCGTTAGTTCCTCCATTAAGAATATCGTTTCCACTACCAGAACCGGCAGCAAAGTGTCCTCCTCCGCCTCCACTAGATAAAGTCCATGCACCTAATCCCGATGTGTTATCATTTTGATTGTTTGTCCAAGTACCCTGACCAACACTGACCGCTGCAGATGCACAATAAGAATATGTTAAAACAACTTTACCTACACCACCAGCTCCCCCTGAATTACCAGAAGTAGAACTCCATCTAAAACCACCTCCTCCTCCTCCTCCTCCAGCGTTACCGGGAATACCATTATTAGAGCTATTTCTCCCACCAACACCTGCAACACCATCCGTAACTGCCGTTCCAGCAGTGATACCACTTGCATTACCCCCATCAGCACTTGTGCCAGCACTTGCGCCACCAGCACCACTATTCCCGACTGCAGCAGAACTATTATTAAAGGCACCTAATCCAGAACTTCCAGAGCCGCCATAATAAGAAATACCTACATCAAATCCAATATTTCCTGATGATTTTTTTGCACCCCCAGCCCCATTGTGAGTACCATTTGTAATTCCTCCTCCTTTCCCTCCATTTCCTCCAACGGCAACTATTGTCGAAGATGTTTCAAACCAAGAAGCTCCACCCTCACCTCCATCTCCACCAGCAGTAGAACTATTTCCTGCAGAACCTGCAGAACCAGCGGAACCAACATTTATCGAATATACAGTTCCTGGTATGACGGTGTAAGTTGTTCTTTTTACATAACCGCCTCCTGCACCACCACCTCCTCTACTGTGATTTGACGTTGCAGGGCCACCATTACCACCACCACCACCGCCACCGCCCCAGCATTCAACAGTAACTGAGGTTACATCAGCGGGACATCTCCAAGTATAAGAACCCGCGGTGGTATAAGTTTGAACAACCTGCCCCCACGCATTCCCGTTAGTAAATAAAAATACCAATGCCATCAATGGCATCAGCATCCATCGCTTATGAATGCTCTTGGCATTATCTGTTATTTTTTCTGTAAAATAATTTTTGTATGTAGCACTTGGTAATGAGTTACTGCATAAAGAGCCAAATAATAATGTATTATTTTTCATAAGCTGTGGTATTTTGGTTAGTTAAATTAATTTCAATAGGTTCTCATTTTATAATCATGTAGGCTTTTGATAATTAAATATTTAATAAATCGATATAGGGACATTAAAAATTATTGTTTTTATTTTATATAATAATTCGCAAACGTTTTTGTGTTAATAACTTTTATCGTTTC
>NZ_JACTAC010000059.1 GCF_014486675.1 Flavobacterium macrobrachii | reverse complement strand
AAATAGTTTTAAAAGCGAGATTTTTTTATCTCGCTTTTTTTGTTGAAAAAATTAAGATTAATGTAAAGAAAGTTCGAATTTTGTATGTATGCATACTATTTTTTAAGAAAAATTGCAAAAATGTTAATAAAAACACAAAAAACAGCAAATATTGAATTGTCAAAATATTGAGATTAAATTAAATAATTATGAAAAATCGATATGTTTTTTTGAAAATGTAAAATAAATATTTGTACATTGGCATCATAAACCAAAAAAATCAAAAACCAAATGAAGATTTATTTATGTATCTTGTCATTGTTTATTTGTAGCATAACTTTTGCTCAAACAACAGTTTCAGGTTCGGTAAAAGACAGTAAAAACGAACCTATTCCTGGTGCAAATATCAAAGTTGAAGGTGAGTCAACAGGAACCATTTCTGATGGAGATGGAAAATTTACACTTTCAACATCCAAAAAACCACCTTTTACTCTTGAAATTTCCAGCATTGGTTTTGGAACTCAAAAAGTAAGCGTAACTTCAAATAATCAAAATGTAACAGCTGTTTTGGCAGATGAAGAGACGCAATTGGACGAGATTGTAGTTTCGGCATCGCGTGCGCCAGAGAAAATTAAAGAATCTCCTGTTACAATTGAAAGAATGACTATTAAAGACATCAAAAAATCTGCTTCTCCAACTTTTTACGATGGTTTAGAGAATCTGAAAGAGGTTCAAATGAACACCAGTAGTATGTCATTTAAATCTATCAATACACGTGGATTTGCAACTGTTGCAAATACGCGTTTCTTGCAATTAGTTGATGGAATGGATAATTCTTCACCACTTTTAAACTTTGTTTTAGGAAACTTAATTGGAATTTCTGAAATAGATGTCCAAAGTGTTGAATTACTTCCAGGAGCATCATCAGCATTATATGGTGCAAATGCTTTCAATGGAATTTTATTCATGAACAGTCAAAGTCCATTTACAAGTCAAGGAATAACAGCCTATGCAAAATATGGTATGACAAGTCAAAATGCGGCAGGAAATAATTTGTATTATGATTATGGTGTTCGTGTAGCTCACGCATTTTCAAAACATTTTGCTGCTAAAGCTAACTTTACATTTATGAATGGAACAGATTGGTTTGCTACTAATTATGATGATATTTCTGTAGAGGGAAGAGATAGAAGCCACCACAGTTATAATGGAATAAATGTTTATGGAGATGAAGCAAAATTAAATCTTAAGAATAGAAATCCTTTTGGTTCAACCGCATATAATTTGTTGCCAAACGAGGATATCACTAGAACAGGTTATAATGAGACAGATTTAACCCAAAGTAAGGTTCAAAATTCAAAAATTGATTTTTCCTTACACTTTAAACCATGGGATAATGATATAGAAATTATTTGGCAATCTAAATTTGGTTTCGGAAATTCAATTTACCAAGGAGCAAGTAGATATAATTTAAATGGGTTTTTTATGCAACAGCATAAATTAGAATTGAAAGGGAAGAATTTTTTCTTAAGAGGTTACACTACTACTGAAGATGGAGGTAAGTCTTATGACATGACATTTACTGCATTAAATATTAACAGAAAATGGAAATCTGATCAACAATGGTTTTCTGAATATGGTGGAGCTTTTGGAGCTGCAACTTTAGGGTTAGTTCCTAATGTTGGTACTACACCTGCTGAAGCTCATGCTTATGCTAGAAGTGTTGCTGATACCGGTAGATTAATACCTGGAACACCCGAATTTAAAAAAGCTTTCAATGAAGTAATTGCTAATCCAGATGTACTGCAAGGATCAAAACTAGTTGATAATTCAACTATTTATCATTCAGATGCTAACTATAATTTTAGAGATTTATTTAAACCTGCAGAAATTCAGATAGGTGGTTCTTACAGAGCGTATAGATTAGATTCTGGAGGTAGGATTTATACAGATGCATCAGGACCAATAAACTATGACGAATATGGTGTTTATACCCAAGTTCAAAAAAAGCTTTTAAATGATAAATTAAAATTAACGGGTTCTGTTCGATATGATAAAGCTCAAAATTTTGAGGGTAATTTCTCTCCAAGAGTTTCATTTGTTTATTCTGCAGATGAACAAAAAAATCATAATTTTAGAGGTTCATTTCAAACAGGTTTCAGAAATCCAGTAACTCAAGACCAATACATTGGGTTTAATATTGGTAACAGAGTTTTAATTGGTTCAGCACCTGATAACTTAACCCGTTTTACAGAAACATTACCAATATCTCCTCAAAGTGGTGGTGGTTTTGCTACTTTAACCGGAGAAGCTGCTTATTTCAATTCGTTTACTATAGAATCATTTAATGCATTTGATAGTGCATACAGATCAGGACCGCCATCGGGTCTAGCTAATGCAGCAACTCTTCTTGTTAAAGCTATGCCAAACTTAGTAAAGCCGGAGACTGTTAAGGCTTTTGATTTGGGATATAGAGGAAACATAAAAGGTTTCTCAATAGATGTTAACGGATATTATAACATATACAACGATTTTATTGGTAATAATCTTGTAATCGCTCCTTATTTTGGTACTGCAGAAACTAGTCCTTCAAATGTGGCTGCTGGTTCAGCAGCACAAGCATTGTCTAATAGAGACTTTAGGGAATACCAAGTGTATACAAATACCAAATCAGAAATAACTTCTGTAGGTTTTGGATTGGGAGTTTCCAAAAAAGTATATAAAGATTTTGAACTAAGCGCAAACTACAATTTTGCTGATTTTGATTTTGATCAAGCATCAGATCCAGGTTTTGAAGCAAGTTTCAATACACCTAAACACAGAGTAAAAGGAACAATTAGTAATGATAAATTAATTGGAAATCTTGGGTTGTCTTTAAGTGCTAGATGGAATACAGAGTACGAATGGGAATCATCATTTGCTGATGGAATCATCGAGGAAGCAACAGTTATTGATGTACAAGCTAATTATTCTCTAAAATCTTTAAAGTCTATAATTAAAGTTGGAGCTACTAATATTGGTGGTAGAGAATATGGTCAAGTATTAGGAGCAGGATTAATTGGTCAACAATACTTTGTATCTTGGACAGTAACTCCATAAATAATAATTTAAAATTTAAAATATCATGATAAAAAATATTAAATGGCTATTTCTGGCTTCAGTGACCTTAATAGCTTGTAGTGATGATGAAAAGGTTGTTGTTAATGATACTGCAGACGGTTTACCGTTGACTGCGGGTTCTGCTGATTTTTCTAAATATGTTGCGCTTGGTGACTCATTTGCAGCAGGATTTAGCGATGGTGCTTTATTTATAGAGGCACAGAAAGGTGCTTATCCAAATATTTTAGCGCAACAATTTTCCCTTGTCGGAGGTGGTGATTTCACTACTCCTTTTATGGCAGATAACGTTGGTGGATTTTTAGGAAGTTCCATTTACACGCCAAGACTTTATTTGGCTCCACCAGCTGGTCCAGGACAAAGTCCTTCGCCTTCATCAGTCGCTTTACCACCATACAGTCAAGTTTCTTCTACAACTTTTAATTCTCTAGGAAGTACTTTTAATAACATGGGTATTCCAGGGGCAAAAAGTTTTCATTTAGTTGCTCCAGGTTATGGAAGTGCTGCTGGTAATCCATATTTTGCTCGTTTTGCATCAAATCCAGGAACTACAGTTTTAGCTGATGCATTAAGCCAATCACCAACTTTCTTTTCATTATGGATTGGTGGAAATGATGAATTGGGATATGCTACTGCTGGTGGAGATGAAACAGTTAATCCATTAACACCACAAACTACTTTTGACAGCGCATATAATACTTTAATTTCTCAAATGACTGCTGGCGGTCGAAAAGGAGTTATCGCTAATTTACCGTATGTTACAACATTACCTTATTTCTATGTTATAAAATATGACCAATTAACTCAAAGTAATTTAACAGTAAATAATGTTAATCAAGTTAATGCCTTAAATACTCAGTTATATGGACCACTTCTTAATGCACTTACTTTTTTAGGTCAAGGAAATAGAATAAATCTTTTATCTTCAACTGGAAATAATCCTATGCTAATGGTTGATGAAACTTTAGCTGATTTAACTATACCTTTAACTCAGGTTATAACTCAAGGTTTAATATTACAAGGAGTTCCAGTACCACAGGCAACTGCACAAGGAACATTATTAGGTCAAGTATTTGGTCGAGCAAGACAGACACGTCCAACAGACTTGATTTGTTTAAGTGCTTCTTCAAGAATTGGACGATTACCATCAGTTGCTCAAGACGGAATAGCATCTCCAGCTCCTTCATTATTAGGACAGTTAGGTGTTACTTTCCCACTTCCTGACAGATATGTTTTAATACCTTCAGAAGTTACAGAAATAGAAGCTGCAACTAATGGTTATAACGCAACAATTGAAGCTGCAGCTACTGCAAACGATTTAGCTTTTGTTAATGCTAAAGATATTATGGCAAGATTAAGTACAACAGGTATTTCTGACAGTGGATATACTTTGAATTCAACTTATGTCTCTGGAGGAGCTTTTTCTCTAGATGGAATTCATCCATCACCTCGAGGATATGCATTGATTGCCAATGAATTTATAAAATCTATTAATTCAAAATATGGCTCTAACCTTAAAGGTGTGAAGTTTTCTGATTACAGAATTATGTTTCCACCTGTTTTACAATAGATACTCTAAAAATCAAAAAAAAACCATCTTTTAATTAACAACAGATGGTTTTTTTTATGCTTATTAAAAAAACCATCTTTTTTATTAAAATAAATATTGATTATTATAATTTAAAAATTTACCTTTGCACTCTGAAAAAAGAGGTGTTTTTTTCAAACCTAAGTAGCTATTTAATAAAAACATAAACAATGTCAAAAGCAATAGGAAAAGTTTCGCAAATCATCGGTCCAGTAGTTGACGTAGTATTTGATACTAAAGATGTTGAATTACCTAAAATTTATGATTCATTAGAAATCATTAATCAAAACGGCACAAAATTAATCCTTGAAGTTCAATCTCATATTGGAGAAAATACAGTACGTACTATCTCGATGGAAGCTACTGACGGATTAAGCAGAGGAACGGAAGTTCATACAACTGGCGCTCCAATTCAAATGCCAATTGGTGCTGATATCTACGGAAGACTATTTAATGTAGTAGGTGATGCTATCGATGGTTTAGGAGATTTACCAAAAGAAGGTGCCAATGGAATGCCAATTCACAAACAAGCACCAAAATTTGAAGATTTATCAACTTCAACAGAAGTTTTATTCACAGGTATTAAAGTAATCGATTTGATTGAACCTTATGCAAAAGGAGGTAAGATTGGATTATTTGGTGGTGCAGGTGTTGGTAAAACAGTATTAATTCAGGAGTTGATTAACAATATTGCAAAAGGTCACGGTGGACTTTCTGTATTCGCAGGAGTTGGTGAAAGAACACGTGAAGGAAATGACTTATTACGTGAGATGTTAGAATCAGGAATCATTAAATATGGTGAAGATTTTATGCATTCAATGGAAAATGGCGGATGGGATTTATCTAAAGTTGACAAACTTGGAATGAGAGATTCTAAAGCTACTTTCGTATTCGGTCAAATGAACGAACCACCTGGAGCAAGAGCTCGTGTAGCTTTATCAGGCCTTTCTATCGCAGAATATTTCCGTGATGGTGCAGGTTCAGACCAAGGTAAAGATGTACTTTTCTTCGTTGATAATATCTTCCGTTTTACACAAGCAGGTTCAGAGGTTTCGGCTCTTTTAGGTCGTATGCCATCTGCGGTAGGTTACCAACCAACATTAGCAACAGAAATGGGTGCAATGCAAGAAAGAATTACATCTACTAAAAAAGGTTCTATTACATCGGTACAAGCGGTTTACGTTCCTGCAGATGACTTAACCGATCCAGCACCAGCAACAACGTTTGCTCACTTAGATGCTACAACCGTATTATCTCGTAAAATTGCTGAGCTTGGTATTTATCCAGCGGTTGATCCACTAGATTCAACTTCTCGTATCTTAACACCACTTATTTTAGGTGACGAACATTATAACTGTGCGCAAAGAGTAAAAGAAATTCTTCAAAAATACAAACAACTTCAAGATATCATCGCAATCCTTGGTATGGAAGAGTTGTCAGAAGAAGATAAATTAGCGGTATCTCGTGCTCGTCGTGTTCAACGTTTCTTATCTCAACCATTCCACGTTGCGGAGCAATTTACAGGTATTCCTGGAGTTTTGGTTGATATCAAAGATACCATCAAAGGATTCAACATGATTATCGATGGTGAATTAGACCACTTGCCAGAAGCGGCTTTCAACCTTAAAGGAACCATTGAAGACGCTATCGAAGCAGGACAAAAAATGTTAGCAGAAGCGTAATCTAATGTTCAGTGTTCAGTGTTCAGTATTCAGTACTGAGACTGCAAACTGAGACTGTAAACTAAAAAAATATGATTTTAGAAATAGTATCACCAGAAGCTACATTATTCAAAGGCGAAGTTACTTCGGTTTCACTGCCAGGTATTGATGGTTCATTTCAAATATTGAACAACCACGCACCAATAGTTTCTATATTAAAGCAAGGAACAGTACAAATTGCTGCCACTAGTTTTAAATTTGATAAAGCCGTTGTAGAAAAGTTTACCAAAGTAAACGACCAAAATTACACTTTGGAAATCAATTCAGGAACTATCGAAATGAAAGATAACAAAGTAATTGTTTTAGCCGACTAAGGCAATTCAAAATAAAGTAAGAAAGCCAAGCATTTTTGTTTGGCTTTTTTTATTTTTGAAAGATGGTAAATCTCCCAAAAATATTATCTGATAAACTTGAAAAACGAGAGCAAAATAATGCATTTCGAAAACTGCCTGTTTACAAAGATTTAGTTGATTTTTCATCCAACGATTATCTCGGTTTTGCAAAGTCCGAAACTATCTTCAATCAAACCCACGAATACCTTTTAGAAAACAACATAAAAATAAACGGCGCAACAGGTTCACGATTAATCTCAGGAAACCACAATCTATATCAAATCACAGAAGAAGTTTTAGCTCATTTTCATAAGTCGGAAACAGCGTTGATTTTTAATTCAGGTTACGATGCCAATGTGGGTTTCTTCAGTTCCGTTCCGCAAAGAAATGATGTTATTCTATACGATGAACTTTGCCATGCTTCCATCCGCGACGGAATTTTGATGAGTAATGCAAAATCGTATAAGTTTCAACACAATAATTTTGAAAACTTAGAGAAATTAATCACAACTCAACTCGAAACCCGAAACTCGAAACCCGAAACTTTTTACATTGTCACGGAAAGTGTTTTCTCTATGGACGGCGACTCACCAAATTTAGAAGAATTAGTAACTCTTTGTCAAAAATACAATTGCTATTTAGTGATAGATGAAGCACATGCACTGGGTGTTTTTGGTAATCATGGCGAAGGTTTACTTCAAAGCCAAGGTTTGCAAGACAAAGTTTTTGCCCGAATTATGACCTTTGGAAAAGGATTGGGTTGTCACGGTGCAGCCATTTTAGGAAGTCAGGAATTAAAAAACTACCTAGTAAATTTTGCAAGAAGTTTTATCTATACAACTGGACTTTCGCCTCATTCAGTGGCAACCATTTTAATAGCTTATCAAAATTTAATATCTGAAAAAGAAGCGATTGAAAAACTTAAAAACAACATTCAATTTTTCAATCAAGAGAAATTACAAATGAGTTTGAAGCCAATGTTTGTTTATAGTAAATCAGCCATTCAATGTGCCATCATTCCAGGAAACGAAAAGGTAAAGGCAATAGCAACACAATTACAAGAAAACGGTTTTGATGTAAAAGCCATTCTTTCACCAACCGTTCCCGAAGGTCAAGAACGATTGCGTTTTTGTTTGCATTCTTACAATTCTGAAAAAGAAATTTCAGATGTTTTAAAACAGCTTTCTTTATCTGTTTTCAACTAATATAAAGTTAAAATTCTTGTAAACTTTGCGCTTTCTTTGCGAACTTTGCAGTAAATAATAATCATGAAACTATTTATCACAGGAATTGGAACCGATGTTGGTAAAACCATAACATCAGCCATTGTAACACAAGCACTCGAAGCCGACTATTGGAAACCTGTTCAAGCAGGCGATTTAGACAATTCCGACAGTCATAAAATTCAACGCTATATTTCAAATTCCAAAACTCAAATTTTTGAAAACAGCTATAAATTAAACACACCTGCAAGTCCACATTTGGCTGCAGCGATCGACGGAATTACTATTGATTTAAAAAAAATAATCGAACCTTTAACCGATAATCATTTAGTTATTGAAGGCGCAGGCGGAATACTCGTTCCGTTAAATGATATCGACTGCATCGTCGATTTAATAAAAGAAGATTACAAAGTAATTCTAGTTTCTCGCCATTATCTTGGTAGCATCAATCATACATTATTGACTTTTGAAGCCTTAAAAAATAGAAATATAGCAGTTGCCGGAATTGTATTTTCTGGCGATGAAAACAAAGCAACCGAAGAAATAATTTTGTCAAAAACCAAAGCCAAATTTATTGGACGAATTGAAAACGAACCTTATTTTGACCAAAATGTTATTCAATATTATGCTGATAAATTCCGTGAAAATCTACTAAATTTATAAAACCTTTGTGAAACTCAATGCCTTTCTCTGTGTATCTTTGTGAAACAAAACTATCAAAATGAACCTTTCCGAAAGAGATTTACTATACAACTGGCATCCATACACACAACACAAAACGGCGCAATTTCATCCAGCAATTGTTAGAGGAAAAGACTCACTACTTTGGGATGAAAACGGTAACGAATTTATCGACGCTATTGCATCTTGGTGGGTAAATCCGTTTGGACATTCCAACCAAGTAATTGCCGATGCTATTTACAAACAATTAACCACGTTAGAACACGTTCTTTTTGGTGGTTTTACGCACGATAAAGCCGTTTTGTTGTCCGAAAAACTGATGGAAATTTTACCATCAAACCAAAAGAAAATTTTCTATTCCGATAACGGTTCGACCGCGGTAGAAGTTGCCATCAAAGGATGTTTGCAGTATTTTTATAACAAAGACAAAAAACGAACTAAAATCATTGCTTTTGAAGATGCTTTTCACGGCGATACCTTTGGCGCAATGGCGGCAAGTGGTATTTCATTATATACCGAAGCGTTCAAAAGTTCATTGTTAGAAGTGGTTCGCGTTCCAATTCCAACCCAAGGAAACGAACAAAAAGCAATCGAAATTCTAGAAAATCTAGTAAAAACTGACGATTACGCTGCCTTTATCTTTGAACCTTTAGTGCTTGGCGCAGCCGGAATGGTCATGTACAAACCAGAAATTCTGGAAAAAATGATTACCATTTGCAAACAAAACAACGTTTTTACCATTGCTGACGAAGTCATGACTGGTTTTGGAAAAACTGGAAAAACCTTCGCAAGCGATTATTTACATATAAAACCAGATGTAATGTGTTTGTCAAAAGCACTAACTGGCGGAACAATTCCAATGGCAATCACCACTTTTTGTCAAGAGATTTACGACGGATTTTATGACGATGATATTGACAAAGCCTTGTTTCACGGACACACTTTTACTGCAAATCCAACAGGTTGCGCCGCAGCTTTAGCAAGTATTTCATTACTACAAACCGATGAAATGCAGCACAATATCCAACGTGTTAACGCATCGCATCTAGCATTCGAAGAAAAAATAAAAAACCATCCAAAAGTAAAAACTACACGCGTACTCGGAACCATTTTTGCACTCGAAATCAAAACCAAAACCGCCGAAAGTTATTATGGAACGATGCGCACAAAACTCTTTAATTTTTTCATGGAAAACGGCATCATTATGCGACCAATTGGCAACATCGTTTACATTTTGCCGCCATACATCATCACTGAAAATCAACTGCAAAAAGTCTATCAAACCATTGAAAATGCTCTGGAAATAGTGTAATTTTGTAGCGAATTCCCGAAGCGTCGGGATTGAGCATTTTTGCAATCCATTTTCCTGCTTTCCGTTGCAATCTTTTTTTTACACCTGACAGGTTTCAAAAACCTGTCAGGTGTAAAAAAAAGGATTTTCACTACAATCAGGGCTAAACGATAAATTATTTGAATTTTTGAAAACCAAAATTGCCATAACATCTTTAGCATCTATTTCACCATTAGGAAAAAATCCTGAGGAAATTTGGCGCAATTATCTTTCTGAAGAAACACTAATTTCAACCCAAAATTTCGACGAAAAAGCACAATTCGTAGCTACAATTCCTGCCGAAATTAGAAAAGAAATAGAAGATTTACGCAAATCCGAAATCAAATACAAAGCTTTAGACGAAACCGTTTTACTTTCCATTTTAGTATCGCGTCAAGCCATTAAAAATGCCAATTGGAAAACGGGTGACAACTTTGGAATCAACATTGGTTCGTCTCGTGGTGCGACACAATTATTTGAAAAACATCATAAAGAATTTCTTGAAACTGGTAAAACGTCAACCTTAGCATCGCCAACTACAACGCTGGGAAATATTTCATCTTGGGTTGCACATGATTTAAAAAATAACGGACCCGAAATTTCACACTCTATAACTTGTTCCACCGCTTTGCATTCCGTTTTAAATGCGGTTGCATGGCTACAATCAGGAATGGCAACTAAGTTTTTAGTTGGTGGAAGCGAAGCACCGTTAACCGCTTTCACAATTGCACAAATGCATGCGTTGAAGATTTATGCTAAAGACTCGAGCAATAGCGAACAGGCGAAGCAAACTGCCGAGTTTCCGTGCAGAGCTTTTGATTTTACCAAAACCAAAAATTCTATGGTTTTGGGCGAAGCAGCAAGTGTAGCTTGTTTGGAACTTGGTGAAAATCCAAAAGCATTGGCTTACATCGAAGGAATTGGTTATGCTACCGACGATATTGAACACAACATTTCAATCTCTGACGAAGCGAACTGCTTTCAAAAATCGATGAAAATGGCATTGCAAAACACCAATTTAGAAGAAGTTGACGCCATTGTGATGCACATGCCTGGAACATTAAAAGGCGACACTTCTGAATACAAAGCCATTCAAAAAGTCTTTACAGAAAATGTTCCGGTGCTAACCACCAATAAATGGAAAGTTGGTCACACTTTTGGCGCATCGGGAATGTTGAATATGGAATTGGCAATCCTGATGATGCAACACAATCAATTTATTGGCGTTCCATTTGCAGAAGCACAAATACCAAGAAAAGAAATCAAAAAAGTATTGATAAACGCAGTTGGTTTTGGTGGAAATGCCGTGAGTATTTTGTTGAGTAAAGCGTTTTAAAAGAACTTGTTTTTGCATTACTTCGCAGCAGCAAAATTTCACAATTTACAAGCTTTCATTTTTTTGTACATCAAATTTTATTGTTTATAAAGCAATATTAGTCAATTGGTTAAATTATTAATTGAAGTATTTTAGCTTCAAAAACCGCATACTTGTAGTTGTAGTTTTATGAAATATATAAAATTACATTTTGTTGATGATTTCTTAAGATAAATTCATTGTAATTAAGTAAGTTAGATTTAATTTTGTAGGCCCAATTTCTACTAAAATACCTAGTGCTATTTTTTTATGGCCAATTTGGAGATAAAATATAATAAGATACTCATTTTATGAAGTTTAAAAAATTACTTTTAGTTGTTTTATTGTTTGTGAATTTCTGTTCGTTTGGACAGATAATTTATCAACATGATTTTGGGACAACTGCAATTTCGGCTCATCCATACAATGTTGCACCATCTAGTTTAGATGCAAATTTAAATTCATCTTCGTGGACAAATACAACAACAGCATGGACAAGTTTTGCAGGAATTGGTGGTGCTCCAAGTCAAGCAATTGCTTTGAATAATTCAAGTGGAACTCCAGTTTTAACTTTAACATTTAATGTAGCTTCAGGTTTTCAGTTATCAGTGACTCAATTTGATTTTTGGAGGCAAAGAAGTCCTGCAGGTGCTCAAAATTGGTCAATGACTATCAATGGAATAGCAGTTGGTTCTGGAACAGCACCAACAACCGGTGCTTTAATTGGAGCAACAAATGTTTCAAATACTGTTAGTAACCTTACAGGAACTGTTACTGTTCAATTGACATTATCAGGAGCAAGCGGTATAGGTACATTTAGAATAGATAATTTTACATTAATCGGAACTGTAACACCAACAATTACTGGTATAGAAAGTATCGCTACAGGAAACTGGAGTAATCCTGCTACTTGGACCGGAGGAAACGTTCCAGATTCTAACGAAAGTGCAATTATCAAAGCAGGTCATACTGTTACTATGGATAATGCAACTTATGCAACAAGAGATGCAAGTACTACAACTACAGTAGAACTTGGAGGAATTCTTCAAACAGGAATGACATACACCAATAATGGAACTACAACTATAAATGGAACTTTTAGAATAAATGCAGGTGGTTTTGCTACAGGAAATTCATTTGTTTATGGTGCTGCGAGTACATTAATCATGAATCATGCAAATAGTACACCGTATAGTATAAACGGTTCGCAGGCATTTTGGCCAGTTGCAAATCCACCATTCAATGTAACTGTTTCTGCAAATTCTCCAACACGATTGGATATGACAGTTGGAGCAGTTGCTGGATTATTGTCTATTTCTTCTGAATTGAATATCAATTTAGCCAATTCTTTAACGGTTAATGGAACATTAAGAATTAATGCAAATGGATTTATAAATACAAATGGTCCAATCTATGGAAGTGCTTCAACTCTTGATTATAGGTCAGGTGGTGTTTATGGTAGAGGTTTTGAGTGGAATGCCAACGGAATTGGAACGATCGGAGTTACACCAGGTTATCCGAACAATGTTACTATTCAAACAGCGGGAACCGTTTTAGATTATATCAATGGCGCAAGTGCAGGAACAGTTGGAAATAAAGCCATAGCAGGTAATTTGTCCATTGCAAGTGGTTCAAGATTTGAAATGAGTTCAGGTGGAGTTGCAGCTGGTGGTTCGTTAACGGTTGCAGGAAATGTAACGGTTGCTGGTCCAACGGGAGAAATGATTTTGGGCTCGGGAGTTAATGATGATTTAAGAATTGGAGGAAATTTTAGTGTTACTACTACTGCTGTTTTTAATGGGAATAATAGAAAAGTAATTTTTACTAACAATTCGGTTCTACAAACAATAGCTGGACTATCGATAACGATTCCTTATTTAGTTTTTGAACCAGCTTCTGGAAATACAACAGTTCAATTAATAACAGCTGGAACAAACTTAACAGTTTCTGCACCATTGGGTGGAAATGCAATAACGTTTAATAGTTCAGGAGATATTTTTAATATCAATAATTTCAATTTGACTGTAGGAACAACAGGCGTTGCAAATACTATAACTGGTGGAGGAACTTTTAGAGGTTCTACTACTTCAAATTTAACTTTGTTAGGAACAGGTAGTGTTGGAACGCTAACCTTTAGCGGAACTGCGGCACAACAAACTTTAGGAACTTTTACTGTCAACAGAACAGCAGGTGCAATTGCATGTTTACTGGGTTCAGATTTAACAGTGAATACAGCTTTAAACCTAACAGCAGGAATTGTTGATGTAGATAGTAGAACAATGACCATCAACAATGCAACAACTGTTTCTGGCGCTGGGACAAACAGTTTTATCATAGCAGATAATGCTTTTGGTGGAGTTTTAAGAAGACAATATACTGCAGTTGGTTCATTTACTTTTCCTATTGGAGATAAAACAGGAACAATGGAATATTCTCCAGCATCTGTTAATCTTACTGCTGGAGCTGGAATGACAACGACTTCATACATAGCTGTTTCAGTAAATGATAGTAAACATCCAGATATGAATGCGCCAACTCATTTTATATCTCGATATTGGACAGTAAATAGAGTAGGAACAATCAATACTCCAACATATACTTTTAATGGAACGTATCTTCCAGCTGATATAAATGGAACAGAAACATCAAGTTTTTCTCAATTTTGGAACGGAAACGTTTGGTCACCAATTGGTACTATTTTAAGTGCAAACACAGTTACTTATGGTGGATCAACAATATTACCGGTATTACCAACAGCAAATCATTTTAGTGGCGGATTGAGAGACAGAGAAATAAATATTCAACAAGGTGCAACAAATTATTTAGCTGGAAGTACTTATACATTTGCAAATACACCAGCAACATCTTTTGTTGATGTTACTTTTACAATTCAAAATTTAGGAAATGCGAGTCTTACTGTTTTTGCAAATCCTACAGTTACAGGTAGTGCTTATAGTTTAAATCCAACTATGCCTTCTAACGTTAATATTCCAGGTTTGAGCTCTTCAACTTTTACAATTCGTTTTACTCCACCAACTGCTGGACCTTTTACGGGAAGCATATCAATAGTTAATAATGATAGTGATGAAAATCCTTATGTTATTAATTTTACGGGTAATGGAACTGGAAGTGCTTCATCAGATATATTAAACATTACGGCTTCTGAGTCAGTTTCTTTTTCAAGTACAACAAATGGATTAATTAGTACAATTTCAGACGGGATTGAAGTTTGGCGTTTTAATCTTCGTGATGGTGGAGCAACTGCTGATGCAGATGTTTTACCAACTACAATGACTGCATTAACTATTTCTCAAAATATTAATGATGCGATAGGAAACTGGAATGAAAGTATTGAAGGTATTGTTTTGGTTAATTTGAATACCAATACCATTATTGCCAATGGTGTTGTTACAACCAATCAAATTCAGTTTACAGGCTTGAATGTTGTAGCACTTGATGGAACAAGCGTTCCATTGGCTTTGCGAATGACATTAAAATGTCCATTGGGTTCAGGTGCAATTGATGGTGATGATTTCGGATTTACCATTTCTAGTGCTAATGTGACTTTTGACCCAACAGGATCGGGTAAAGCTACTTTTACAAGAACTTCTGCAAATAATAGAAATGTTATTACTGTTGTAGCGACTCAATTAACCTTTACCACTCAACCCATTACAACTGGAGTTGGAAGTCCGATGGGTAATGTGGTTGTAACTGCTGTTGATGCCTGTGGAAATCGAGATACAGGATTTACAGGAACAGTAAGTTTAACAAGTACAGGAACTATGACCGGTTCTCCATTATCAATTGCTGCGGTTGGAGGAGTTGCCACTTTTACAGGAATTACGCATACAGTTGTTGGAACAGACTTGGTGTTAACCGCTTCTGCTGTTGGATTAACAGCAGTTGGAAGTACATTATTTGATATTTCTACCGTTACAGTATTAAATCCTGGTGATTTAGCTGTTCTTGCAGTGAACATAAGTATAACATCTGGAACAGACCAAATAGTTTTTGTTTGTTTCAGAGATTTACTACCTGGTACATCTTTATTTTTAACAGATAATGGTTATGAGAGACAAAATGCCAATCAATGGGGAGGAACTGAAGGTGTAATTACTATTACAAGAACAGGCTCAGTTTTACCAAAAGGAACAATAATAACTATAGAAACTACGACACCAAACGTAACTAACGGAACACATTATGATGTTTATACTTGCGGCGCAATAGATGCAAATTGGACAAAAACTGCTGTTTCAGGTGGTGGAGTTGGTGGTTTTAACTTGAATAATAATGATGATATTTACTTTATGCAAGGTGGAGCTTGGGTAAATGATACTGGGCATACATCTACCTATAGTGGTAATGTTTTATATGGTTGGACTGAAAGTGGTTGGCAAACAACAGTTGGATTAGGGTTGTGTAATGGAACTTCAGGTGATCCAGATAATTGTACTGCATGGTCAACATTATATCCAGGAATGGAGTGTTTCAGTACAATAGCACCAACGGGTGATGGCTTTGTAAAATTTAATGATCCAGATGCAGTAGATTTTTCTTCAACTAACAGAGGAAAATTTGATTGGATTGCATTAATCAACGACCAAACGAATTGGAGTTCATTTGCAAATAATACTTCTTATAACGCAGGAGGATTTAATTACAGAGGAAGTTGTACCAATGTATTTATTGATACAGATATATATGTAAATGGTAAATGGAGCGGAAGAAAAGATAATAACTGGTTCAATTGTGAAAATTGGGACACATTAATTGTACCAGATGAAACGGTAGATGTTCAAATTGGTTCAAGTAGTTTCGTTCCACATCCAATTGTTGATGCTACTGCACCTTTTGCTAATTATTTGAATTTTATCGCTAAAACAAGAAACTTAACAATTACTGATAAAAAAGTTGAGATTGTAGGCAATATTAACAATAAACTAGAAGTTCATGGAGATTTATTGATTTCAAATACAGTTGCTAATTCGGCTTTGGATATGAATGATGGAAATAATTTAACTCCCGATGGGCAATTATATTTATATGGAAATTGGACCAATAATAAAAATAATGATGCTTTTGATGAAGGAAATGGAACGGTGCATTTTTTAGGAACTACAAACCAAATTATAAATGCAGTTACTCCTTTAGGGACAGAAAGTTTTTATAATGTCAATCTTGATAATAATTTTAATACTGGAATTTCTAATGATTTGCATGCAACAGGAAACTTGATTTTAAATCCAACTAGAAATTTAACTATAGATTCAAACGGTTATGTAAATGTTAGTAATCAATTAAATTCTAATGGAACAGTAACTATTCAAAATAATGGACAGTTAATTCAAGTAAATGATACAGATACAAATATTGGGACTTATTCTGGTACCACTTTTAATGTTATCAGAAATTATTCTGCCAAAGATGAAGATTATGTGTATTGGAGTGCGCCTACAAAATTATTTGCTGTTAACAACTTGCCAACAGCATATAGATATGAATGGAATCCAATAAATAATAATTCTAACGGTACACAAGGTAACTGGGTTTTACCAACAACTCCAAACATGACTTTCGGAAAAGGATATATAGCAAGAACTTTTAATGGATTTAGTACACCAACATCCTTGCCATTTACCTTTAGAGGTCAACCCAATAATGGATTAATTTCTGTTGATATTTCAAGAGGAACCTATCATGGTGATGGAATTACAACAGGATTAGATTACACAGTAGGTGCGAATCCAAATCCAGTAACTGTAACTCGTTGGGATGATAACTGGAATTTAGTAGGAAATCCTTATCCATCAGCGATTAATGCCTTAACCTTTTTGGATGAAATTACTAATCCTGATATTGAAGGATTTGTTTATCTATGGACACACCAGCAAGGATTAGTTAGCAGTATTGATCCTTATTATTATGATTTTGGTCTTAATTATTCGGATGTTGATAATTATGTCTTATATAATAAAATGGGAGTGTCTTCTGGTTCTTCTGTTTTTAATGGAAAGATTGCTTCGGGTCAAGGATTTTTTGTACTGATGAGTGATGGACCAGCTTCAACTTCTGGCAAAGTCTATTTTAATAACAGTATGAGATATGACTCAAGTTCTTCATTTGCTCCTTACAATAATTCGCAGTTTTACAGAAATACTTCAACATCAAACAATGTTCAAGAAGAAGAGAAACATAGGTTATGGTTAGATATAGTATCTTCTCAAGGAAAATCAAATCGTACTTTAATTGGTTATGCCGAAGATGCAACTAATGAAAAAGATAGAATGTATGATGCAGTAACAAACTTAGATAATTCGTTGAGAATTGTTTCTTACTTGAATGACGAAAATCCACAAGAATTTAATATTCAAGGTAGAAGTTTGCCATTTGATATATATGATACTGTTCGATTAGGAGTTAGTATTCCTTCAAATGGGAACTATAAAATTGGTATTGGTTCTTTAGATGGATTGTTTGCAGAAAATCAAGAAATTTATATTGAAGATAAACTCTTAAATACTATTCAAAGTATAAAAAATCAACCCTACGCATTTTCATCAGTTAAAGGGAAGTTTACCAATAGATTTGTTCTAAGATATACAAATCAAGCTTTAGGCAATGATGATTTTGATAGAACAAATCAAATAGTAGCATTTTCAAATGGTAATTTGATTACAATTAACTCAAGTCTTGAAAACATCTCTGAAGTTCAAGTATTTGATGTTTTAGGAAGACAATTGTATCAAAAAGCATCGGTTGAAAGTCAAGAACATTCGTTTGCAAAAGATATTGCTCAGCAAACTATTATTGTAAAAGTAAAACTCCAAAACGGAATTTGGGTTACCAAAAAGGTTTTGGTTAAGTAATAAAAAAGGTCTTGAAAATTTTCAAGACCTTTTTTTATAAGTATTTATTTGTGTTAGTTATTGCTTTTTCGTTTTTATAATCAATCCATTTTTGCCCTTTCCATTTTCGCATTACGTTATCAAAATTACGCATGATAAAAACGTTGTAAGCTGCTTTGGAAAGATTACCAATTTGTCTAGGAAAAGCACGCAAACTCATCGAAAAACCTGGTGTAACATATTTCATATAATGCCAATAACCTTCGGGCATGTAAAGCATTTCACCATGATTTAGTTCGGTTACTAGTCCTTTTGCTTTTTGTAATGCTGGCCATTTTTGAAAATCGGGATTATCAAAATCGATATCTTCTCTTGAAATTAAAGCATGTGGAACTTTATACAAATAAGGCGTTTCAGTTGGCGCAAATAAAACACATCGTTTTTTTCCGTGAAAATGGAAGTGTAAAATATTGGAATAATCAATATCATAATGCATGAAAACTTTGGAATTTTCGCCACCAAAAAATAACATTGGCAATTGTTTTACTAATCGTAATCCAATATTTGGCCATTTGAAATCGTCTTTCAAAACGGGAACCTCACTCATTAAATTGTACAAAAAAATACGATAATTGGTCGGTTTTGCCTGAAGCAAATCTACATAATCGCTCATTTTCATTTTGGCGTGAGCTTCATTAAAACCATCTTTATGAGAAACTGGTCTATCATCATATAGCGGAACGATTTTATCACCAGCTACTTGTTTCATATATTCCAAATTCCATTTTTCAAATGCGGGCCAATCTTGAGTTAATTGTTCTACAACAACTGGTTTTTGTTTTTTTACATAATTAGTATAAAATTCTTCTTTTGAGATGGTTTTTACACGTTCAATTTCTGTGAGTGCTAATGACATAGACTGAGTTTATATAATAAAAAAAGCTCTTAGCAAAAAATGCTAAGAGCAAAGTTATAAAAAGGTTTATAAATTGTAAAAGTTTAAGGAAATGTTAACTTATTTTCCTTTATTTGAAGCTTCTAAGTTTCTTTCAATTTTGTGCTCTGGTCTTGTCCATCTTGGTTTTTCGCCCAACGATTGAAATTGAGAATCTTCGGCTTCCACAGTTTTAGGCTGCATTACTTTGATGAACGGTTTTTGTGGAATTAATCCAAGAAGTTCAAACATTTTCATGTCTTCGTTTACATCTGGATTTGGTGTAGTCAACAATTTATCTCCTGCAAAAATCGAATTTGCTCCGGCAAAGAAACACATCGCTTGACCTTCGCGCGACATTTCTGTTCTTCCTGCCGAAAGACGAACTTGAGTTTCTGGCATTACAATTCGGGTAGTTGCTACCATACGAATCATTTCCCAAATTTCAACTGGTTTTTCGTTTTCCATTGGTGTTCCTTCAACTGCTACTAAGGCGTTAATCGGCACCGATTCAGGTTGTGGATTTAAAGTAGCTAAAGCAACAAGCATTCCTGCTCTGTCTTCGATGCTTTCGCCCATTCCAATAATTCCTCCGCTACAAACGGTTACATTGGTTTTTCTAACATTTTCTATCGTTTGCAATCTATCGTCAAAAGCACGAGTAGAAATTACTTCTTTATAATAATCTTCGGATGTGTCAAGATTGTGATTGTAAGCATATAATCCGGCTTCGGCTAAACGTTGCGCTTGGTTTTCGGTTAACATTCCTAGCGTACAACAAACTTCCATGTCGAGTTTATTGATGGTACGAACCATTTCCAAGACTTGGTCAAATTCTTCTCCATCTTTTACATTTCGCCACGCTGCGCCCATGCAAACACGTGATGAACCTGATGATTTTGCTCGCAACGCTTGAGCTTTTACCTGTTGCACCGACATTAAATCGTTTCCTTCAATATCGGTATGATATCTTGCGGCTTGTGGACAATAGCCACAATCTTCAGGACAACCACCTGTTTTTATCGATAATAAGGTTGAAACCTGAACCACATTTGGGTCATGATGTTGTCTATGAATGGTTGCTGCTTCGTATAATAAATCCATTAATGGTTTATTGTAAATAGCTATAATTTCTTCTTTGGTCCAATTATGTTTAGTGATACTCATGTTTGCTTTTTATAAGACATCAAAAATAGGGAATTGTTCCAAAGTATCAAAGCGGTATGACTATTTAACAATTTTAATCGTTTAAAACGGTCTTGCCTCGCCAGAATTGCATCGTGATAAAAACAACGATTAGTGAAGACGCCAAGCCTTCGAATAAAAGCCCAAAACAATATTCATTTACACTTGCTCCGCCAAAAATAAATTGTTCCGATAGTTTAGCGATATAAGCTGAACCACCTTTATTATAAACATAAAACAACAATCCAGCAATACTAATTACAACACCAAACAATGCCGTTAAACCTGCTGAAATTAAATTAGTAAGGTAGCCGTTTTTTCCATCGCCAAGGTTTTGCTTTATGGTTTGATTTACCCAATAAAAAACAAAAACTATATTTAAAATTCTCAAATAATAATTGTCTGATAGTTTAAACATTTCCATCAAAAGAAAGAATAAACCAATACAAACTGACATTAAAAAACCGTTGATTATTTCTCTTGGAAGTTTCATAGCAGTAAATTTTAAGTTAGTAAACAAATAACTGTACTCAAATTTACGTTAAAAAATATTGAAAATCAGTATTTTAACAAAATTTTGCTATCAAGTATTTATCAAAGCTTTTTAATAAACTGAAGAGATTCCATCTTATCCATTGCAATTTGAGCTTTTAAACTCTCCAATGAATCGAACTTTTGCTCCGAACGAATTCGTTTTAGAAAGGAAACAGTAATCGATTTATCATAGATTTCTGTATCAAAATTAAAAATATTTACTTCTATTTTTTGGTTCAAATCAGTATTTTCAATGGTTGGATTAGTTCCAATATTCATCATTCCAAAATAGAATTGGTTATCAATTTTACATTCCACTACATAAACACCACTATTTGGAATTAGCTTATAATCTTCTTCTACATAAATGTTAGCCGTAGGAAAACCAATAGTTCTACCAAGTTGTTTTCCTTGAACAACCTTTCCAGTTATAGTATAATTATAGCCTAAAAATGAATTTGCCAACTTGATATTGCCTTCGGTTAAAGCACTTCTAATTTTGGTAGAACTAACAGCAACTTCATTTAATTCTTCTGCTGAAATTTGTTCTACTTCAAAGTTATATTGGTTTCCAAAAGCAATTAAATCATTAATATCGGCAGTTCTATTTTTTCCAAAACGATGATCATATCCAATTACAATTTTTTGAATATTGAACGTGTCAACTAAAACTTGCTTCACAAATTCCTCTGCTGTCAATTGAGAAAATTCTTTGTCGAATGGATGAATAACTAAATTATCAATTCCTGCTTTTTCAATCAAATTACTTTTTTCATCAATAGTATTTAGCTGCTTCATTTCGGTTCCTGTTTGTAAAACCGTTCTCGGATGAGGGAAAAAAGTAAGTACTAATGACTCGCAATCACTATTGTTTGTGTTTTGAGTAATTTTTTCCAAGATTTTTTTGTGTCCAACATGTACCCCGTCAAAAGTACCGATGGTTACAATGGTAGGTTTGTTAGAAGTAAATTTCAGAATCGAATTAAAAACTTTCAAAGGCTTATTTTTTGCAAAAATACAGTATTAATTTAATTCACTGTTGTTTGTAAAGGTTATATTTTTTTTACGAAAATGCACCTTTTTTTGTGTTAAAATAGAATAAGTAATCTCTTTGTTGGTTAAAAAACAGTTTTTTATCATAAAGAATAACAATTAATTAAATTCAATTAGTTAAATTTGGAGCCTAAAAAAAACTACATCAAAAATATGAAAAAAATTATTTTATCTTTTTTTCTTTTAACTTCAGTTGCAATTAATGCGCAAAGAACGTGTGGAGTAGAGGAAAAATTGCAGAAAATTATGGCTGATCCAATTCAGCGAGAAATTTATCTTAAAGGCCAAGAGAAATTTGAAAAGGAATTAGAGAAATTAAACAATAGAGTTTACAGAAGTGGTGAGTCAATTGATAACGTAAATGCTACCACTCGTATACCAATGGCATTTCACTTTCCATCAGTATCACCTAGTGCAAGTGCCACTTTAAAAAATTGTTTAAGAGCATTAGCTCAAAATCAGGTAAACTCATTAAATGCTGATTATAATGCAACCAATGCAGATATTTCAAATTGGGCATCGGCAGCTTCATTTTATCCAACCGTTTCAGGTGTTGGTTCTATTGATATACAGTTTGTGATAGCTACACAGAATCATCCTGCAGGAACAGGTATCGCTAATGGTACAGTAGCTGTAACTTTTGGAACAAATTTTTTAAATGGTGCTGATGAAGATCCTACATGGGCTGGATATATGAATGTAGTGGTTAGAAATGAAGGTGGAATATTGGGTTATTCTCCTCTTGGAGGCTATCCTGGTGCAGGTTGGACGGTTGTATTAAATACTTGGGCTTTTGGTTCTGGTAGTGGTTGTTCGGGTTATGTACCTGGAGTTCCTCCAGGATCAGTACAAACTGGAATCAATAAAGGAAGAACATTAACACATGAATTAGGACATTTTTTTAATTTAAACCATACTTTTAATGGTTGTGGTACAAATTGTAACTTTACAGGTGACAGAGTTTGCGATACTCCGCCATCAAGTGTTGAGCAATATGGCTGCCCTTCACCAGGTAGTATTACAAGTTCATGTGGAACTAACAAGGTATTGACAATGAATTATATGGATTACACGGATGATGCTTGTATGTATATGTTTACTCCAGGACAAATGACGAGAGTTCAGGCCTGGTATAACAGTATTGCTAGTGAATTTAACATGACGACTTTGTCTAATGATGAAGTTGTGAAAAATAATTTTAATATTTTTCCAAATCCAAATAACGGAACTTTTACAATCAGGTTTAATGATTTATCTGATGATTATTCTGTAGAAGTTTTTGATATTTCTGGAAGAATTGTTTTTGAAGATTATTACACTCAATCTTCGAACTTAGAGCAAACAATTTCTATTGACAAACCAAGTTCTGGGGTTTATTTTGTAAACGTGAAAAGTGGAAGTTCAATTATAACTGAAAAAATTATCATTAAATAATTTTTCTTCTTTTAAAACAAAAGCTCCGAAATT
>NZ_JACTAC010000058.1 GCF_014486675.1 Flavobacterium macrobrachii | reverse complement strand
ATAACTATTTAATTGTAAAGGAGTGTTTGATTTCCTTGATTTTTTTTGATATTAATTAACAAAATATTGGTTAATCACACTTAGAATTATATATTTGCACGTTTCAAAAAAAGGCAACATTTGTAATTTCATTTCTTTGATTTGTAAAGATTTGAATGTCAATGGTTTGTTTCTTTTGAAGCTCAAAACAATAACCAAGAGAATAATTAATTTTTAGTAATAATGCAGAATAAAGGACTAGTTAAATTTTTCGCAATTCTATTTGCATTGGTGAGTATCTACCAACTTTCTTTCACTTTTGTGGCAAACAAAGTAAAAAATGATGCAAAAGCTTTCGCAGGTGGAAATCCTGACAAAGAAATCAAATATCTTGATTCGATTGGGAAAGTAGAAGTATTCAATTTAGGGTTTACCAATTTTACTTATAATGAAGTAAAAGACAAGCAAATCAACAAAGGTCTTGACCTTGAAGGAGGAATTAACGTAATTCTTCAAATTTCGGTTAAAGACGTATTGAAAGGTTTGTCGAACAATTCTAAAAACCCAGCTTTCAATAAAGCTTTAGAAGATGCAACTGCAAATCAAAGAGGAAATCAAAGTTATTTGGATGCTTTCTTTGAAGCATTTGATGCTAATAAAGGAACTACAAAATTAGCTTCTCCCGATATTTTTGCTAACAGAAACTTATCGGATGAAATTAATTTCAACATGTCTGATGATCAAGTAAAAAAGGTTTTGGCAAAAAAAGTTGACGAGTCTGTAGAATCTGCCTTTGGAGTTTTAAGAAGTCGTATCGATAAATTTGGTGTAACACAACCTAATATTGCTAAACTTGGTCAAACCGGTAGAATCTTAATCGAGTTACCAGGTGCAAAAGATGTTGACCGTATTAAAAAATTAGTTTCTAGCAAAGCGGAACTAGAGTTTTGGGAAACTTATAAAGCAGAAGAATTTAGTCAATTTCTTGGTGGTGCAAACGAAGCTTTGAAAGCTACTGTAAAATCAGAAGTTAAAGAAGTGGCAAAACCTCAAGATTCATTAACGAAGTTATTGACAGATAAAGATGCTGATACTGCTGCTATAAAAACAGGAAACAATCCATTATTTGACAAAATTATTGCACAAGGTGGTGGACCAGTTTTAGCCGTTTTTAATGTAAAAGATACAGCTTCAATCAATGGTTATTTTAAAAGACCAGAAGTCCGTGCTTTGATTCCTGCAGACAAAAATAATGTAAAATTTGTTTGGGGAAAACCAGCTTCAATAGTTGATGCTAAAACTAAAAAAACGACTGAAACAGTTGATTTATATGCATTAAAAGGAAACAGAGACGATATTGCTCCAATCAGCGGTGGCGTTATTGTAGACGCACAAGATACTTTTGACCAAATGGGTAAACCAGCTGTGTCAATGCAAATGAATGGTCAAGGTGGAAGAGTTTGGGAAGAATTAACTGGAAGAGCTTTTACTCAAAAAAGTTTTATTGCTATTGCGCTTGACGATGTAGTTTATTCTGCGCCAGGTGTTTCTTCTGGACCAATTGCTGGTGGACGTTCTGAAATTTCAGGAAACTTTACTGTAGCTGAATCTAAAGATTTAGCTAACGTTTTAAGAGCTGGTAAATTACCTGCTGCTGCAGAAATTGTTCAATCAGAAGTTGTTGGTCCATCATTAGGACAAAAAGCTATTGATGCTGGTATGATTTCATCGGTTGCTGGTTTCCTATTAGTATGTTTATGGATGGTGTTCTATTACGGTAGAGCAGGTTGGTATGCAAATGCTGCGTTATTAGTAAACTTACTTTTCTTGTTTGGAATTTTAGCAAGTTTAGGTGCGGTATTGACTTTGCCTGGTATTGCTGGTATCGTGTTAACATTAGGTACTGCAGTTGATGCAAATATTATTATATATGAAAGAGCAAAAGAAGAACTCCGAGAAGGAAAATCTCTATCTGAAGCTGTAGAAGCTGCTTATGGTTGGAAAGGTGCAATGCGTTCTATTATTGATGCTAACGTTACTCACGTATTAACAGGAGCAATTTTATTCATCTTTGGAACTGGTCCAATTCAAGGTTTTGCTACAACATTATTAATTGGTATTTTCACTTCATTATTTACTTCTATCTTTATTGCTAGAATATTTATCGATAGAGATATTGCTGCTAATAGAAGTTTAATGTTTGCAACTCCAACAACCAAAAACTGGTTTACAAACTTCAACTTTGATTTTATTGGTTTCAAAAAATGGTCATACATGATTTCAGCAGTTGTTGTAATTGTAAGTTGTGTCTCATTCTTTGTTAACGGATTAGATGAAGGTGTTGATTTTGTTGGAGGAAGAACTTTCCAAGTAAAATTTGAAAAACCAGTTGACGCAACTCAAGTTTCAGAAGAATTGTCTGCAGCTTTTGGTGTAGCGGTTGAAGCAAAAGTATTTGGTGATAAAGATCAATTAAAGGTTACTACTAAATACAAAATTAAAGAAGAAGGTGTTAATGTTGATGAAGAGGTTAATAAATTGCTTTATAATACTTTGAAAAAATATTTTTCTAGTGATTTAAGCTATGAGAATTTTGTAAATACGTATGATGGAAAAACCACAGGTATTTTACAATCGTCAAAAGTTGGAGCAGCTATTTCTGCGGATATCAAGACCAATTCATTTTGGGCAGTTCTTGGAGCAATGGCAGTTGTAGGTTTATACCTTGTATTCTCGTTCCGTAAATGGCAATATGCTTTAGGAGCAACAGCAGCTATTTTACATGACGTTATTTTTGTATTAGGGATTTATTCATTGTTATACAAATACATGCCATTCCACATGGAAATGGATCAACACTTTATTGCGGCAATTTTAACAGTTATTGGTTACTCGATGAACGATACCGTAATTGTATTTGACCGTGTTCGTGAATTCCTTGCAGGTAACTTAAAAGGAAGTTTCAAAGATGTAGTTAATGCTTCGGTAAATACTACACTTTCTAGAACAATCAATACATCTTTAACGATGATATTAGTATTGTTAATAATGTTTATCTTTGGTGGAGAGTCAATTAGAGGATTTATCTTTGCTATGTTGATTGGTATCTTTGTTGGTACTTATTCATCATTGTTTATTGCAACGCCAATCTTGGTAGACTCGGTAAGCAAGAAAGATATCGAAGAAATCGAAAAAAGACATCATGCTAACGAAGCATAGTTTTAAAAAAATATATTAAAACAAAAAAGGTTGTCATATTTGGCAACCTTTTTTTTATGTATGATAATGAAAATTAATCTTATATCTGTTCTTGAAAATAATGTGAATAAATTATTCTTTAATAATGTTTCTTAATACTGCTTTCTTTTCGTAGTTGATAACTTCTAAAGTTATAGCTTCATTTTTCTTATTCTTTCCATAAATGATGTACAACTTTCCGCCATCAGTTTTGATATTACTTTTGTCAAAATCTACATCGCCATGAGTTAGCGTGTTTTTAACATCGGTTGAGTCAACCCAATCTTCCGAAAGTCGCCTTGAAGCTTCAATGTCATAATGAAATGGTTTGTTTCTTAAATCATTTAAAACTCGAGCATTTGGAAAATAATTACATCGAGTATCTTTTCCGCTCCAAACCAAGGCAACAAAAAACATCCCAATTGTAAAACCTACTAAATAATAGGCAAAACGATATCTTAATCTCATAAAATTATTTTTTTTGCAAAAGTAAACCGAAAAACGGAAACAGTAAGTTAAAAGAAAAGAATTATTAGAAGACAATCAAATTAATATCGTTGTCAGGTAAATTAAACCAATCGCCAATAGCTTTGTTGGTCAAAATCCCATGATAAAGATAAACGCCATTTTTTAAACCTTTGTTGCAACGAATAGCACTTTCCAATCCGCCATCTTCGGCAATTTGCAACAAATAAGGCGTAATGATGTTGCTTATAGAAAGTGAAGCGGTTTTTGAATATCTTGATGGAATATTTGGTACACAATAATGAATAATATTGTTTTTGATAAACGTTGGCGATTCATGAGTAGTCACTTCCGAAGTTTCAAAACAACCACCAGTATCGATACTAACGTCAACAATTACTGCACCTTTTTTCATGTGTTCTACCATAGTTTCGGTAACCACAACTGGACAACGTTCTTTGCCTCGCATTGCGCCAATGGCAACATCACATCTTCGCAACGCTTTCAATAACGATTTTGGTTGGATAGTTGAAGTAAAAATTCGTTGGTTTAAGTTATTTTGTAGTCGTCTTAATTTGGTAATTGAATTGTCAAAAACTTTAACGTGCGCGCCAAGTCCTAAAGCAGTTTTGGCAGCAAATTCGCCAACAGTTCCAGCACCAAGAATAACAACATCGGTTGGTGGAACGCCAGTAATATTTCCGAGTAGCAAACCCTTTCCAAATTCGTTATTAATCATCAACTCAGCTGCAATTAGAACCGAAGCTGTTCCTGCAATTTCGCTTAACGATTTTACCGCAGGATATGAACCATCTTCATCTTTGATGTATTCAAATGCCAAAGCAGTAACTTTTTTCTTGGATAATAATTCGAAGTATTCTTTTTTCCGAGTTTTTAATTGAATAGCCGAAATTATAATGGCATTATTAGCAACCATTTCAATTTCTGCAATGGTTAATGGTTCAACTTTTAGAATGATTGGGCAACTAAAAACTTTTTTGGTATCGTTAGTAATTGCTGCACCAGCATCGCTATATTCTTTGTCGGTATAGCTAGAACTTAATCCTGCACCAGCTTCAATCATTACTTTATGACCATGAGAAACCAAAGAATTTACAGCATCTGGCGTCAAGCAAATTCTTCTTTCTTGATAGGAAGTTTCTTTTGGAATTCCTATAAATAGCTCACTTTTATGACGATAGATTTCTAGTTTTTCTTCCTGTGGAAGCAATTGTTCTTTGGTAAAAGGTGTTTTTGCCATTGTAGTTGTAATCAATTATGGCACAAATTACGAAAAAAACAATATCAAATTCAAAATTCAAAAATCAAATTCAAAAATCAACTGCAAATTATGAAATAACACTATGACTTTGCGAATTTTGTGCTTTCTAGGTGTTCTTTACGGTTAAAAAAATCAAATTCATCTCGTCCCAAAAGACGAGACAAAAATCAATGACAATTTTGTTATTGAAAAATCAAGTATCGATTGCCGTTATCGGATATTTTTATGGTGATTTCAGAATAATCATCAGGTAATAAATTCGGAATTTTTTCTGACCATTCAATAAAACACCAATTTCCAGAATATAAATATTCGTCAATGCCAAAATCCAAAGCTTCGCTTTCACTTTTTAAACGATACACATCAAAATGGTACAATAATTCGCCATTAGCTGTTTTATATTCGTTTACTAAAGAAAAAGTTGGACTACTCGTTGCATCGGTAACACCAAGTTCTTTTGCCAAAGCTTTGATAAAAGTAGTTTTTCCCGCGCCCATTTGTCCGTGAAAAAGAATGACTTTTTGTGGATTTTTAGCAATTATTTTTTGCGCAACTTGTTGTATTTCGTCTAATGAAAATATTATTTCCATGTTTTGAGGAATTAGTAAATAGTGAAGAGTAAATAGTGAAAACTAAAAGTAAATACTTTTTTTAGCTAATCATTATTTATTTTTCACTCTTTACTTTATTTAGGATTAAAAACTAAAAACGGTACTATCATTTCTTCCAATGAAATTCCGCCGTGTTGATATGTATTTCGATAGTAACTTACATAATGATTGTAGTTGTTGACATAAGCCAAAAACAAATCATTTTTTGCAAAAATATAAGAACTACTCATGTTTATTGCAGGTAAACCAATTTTTTTTGGATCTTTTACTGCATAAACATCTTTGTCTTCATAGGTTAAACTTCGTCCAGTTTTGTATCGTAAATTTAAACTTGTGTTTTTATCACCAATCACTTTTGATGGGTTTTTGACGTTAATTGTTCCGTGATCGGTTGTAATAATTAACTTAAAACCCAATTTTTGCGCTTGTTGAATGATTTCCAAAAGCGGTGAGTTTTTAAACCAACTTAAAGTCAAAGAACGATACGCTTTATCATCGGAAGCTAATTCTTTCACGACATCCATTTCGGTTTTAGCATGGGAAAGCATATCAACGAAGTTGTAAACTACCGTAACTAAATTAGTGTCTTTTAAACCTTTGAAATTTTCTGCTAGCTTTTTTCCGCTGGATAAATTGGTAATTTTAAAATAATCTTGCTTGATGTTTAATCCTAAACGTTTTAAATGTGCGCTTAAAAATTCGGCTTCAAAAAGATTTTTTCCACCTTCTTCAACATCATTTTTCCAATATTGAGGAAACTGTTTTTCCATTTCCAAAGGCGTTAATCCAGAGAAAATAGAGTTTCTAGCATATTGAGTTGCAGTTGGCAAACTAGCAAAATAAGGAATTTCTTTTTCAAGTTTATAATGATTTGCAACCACACTTTCCATAGCTTTCCATTGGTCATAACGAAGATTGTCAATGACAACAAAAAGTACGGGTTTATCTTTTTTTACCAATTCAGGAACAACCAATTCTCTAAATAGTGTATGCGATTGAATTGGTTTGTCTAATTTTGGTTCGAACCAATCTTCGTAGTTTTTTTCAATAAATTTCCCAAATTGAAAATTAGCTTCCACTTTCTGACTTTCAAGAATTTCAAACATACTTTGATCGTTGATGTTTTCGAGTTCCAATTCCCAAAAAAGTAGTTTTTTATACAATTCAACCCAATCATTAAAATCGCGAACCATCGCCATATCCATAGCAATTTTTCGGAATTCTTTTTGATAATCCAATGTAGTTTTCTCTGAAACCAATCTCGAATGGTCTAAGTTTTTCTTTAAACTCAACAAAATTTGGTTCGGATTTACAGGTTTGATAAGATAATCGGCAATTTTAGAACCGATGGCTTCTTCCATGATATATTCTTCCTCACTTTTGGTAATCATAATTACTGGCGTGGAAGATTTTTTCTCTTTCATTTCAGATAAAGTTTCCAAACCACTCATTCCAGGCATGTTTTCGTCAAGAAAAACGATGTCAAAATTGTTTTCGGCAAAAATATCAATAGAATCACGACCGTTGTTGCAAGTAGTAACTTCGTAGTTTTTTTTCTCCAAAAAAAGAATGTGCGGTTTTAACAAATCAATTTCATCATCAACCCAAAGTATCTTTATCTTATCCATAGTTTCTATTATCTGTTTAGCGTGCAATTTACTACAATATAAACGTTGCTAATATTAAAATTATTATAAAAAGTTGAAAATATATTTTCTTTTTAAGCAATCGATAATCATTCTTTGTTCTTTTTTATTGAAATTTACATTTCAAAATTTTTTTAAATGAAAGAACTACTTCAACAAACCTACGGACATATTTTTGAAGAAAAATTAATTGATGATATCGTCAGAGTTTCATTGCTCAAAGATTTTAAAGAAGACGATGTTTTGATTGATTTTGGTGATAATATTAAAAAAATGCCTTTGCTGATTTCAGGTGCCATAAAAATTTTGAGAGAAGATTTTGATGAAGGCGAATTGTTGTTGTATTTTATTGAAAAAGGCGATACTTGTGCTATGACAATGGCGTGTTGTCTTGGAAATGTTAAAAGTGAAATTCGAGCTGTAGCCGAAACCAACGGACAAGTGATTATGATTCCGGTGGAAAATATGGAAGAATGGCTTGGAAAATACAAGTCGTGGCGAAATTATGTTTTCAATAGTTATAACAACCGATTGAAGGAAATGCTTTCGGCTATTGATAATTTGGCATTTATGAATATGGATGAACGATTGCTGAATTATCTTGTTGAAAAAGCCAAAATCAATAATACTAGAGAAATCAATGCAACGCATCAGGAAATTGCTTATGATTTACACACTTCGCGAGTAGTAATTTCTCGATTGCTGAAAGCGGCTGAAAACGAAGGAAAAATTAAACTTCACCGTGCAACGATTGAATTGATAAATACAAAATACTAATGGAAATCAGTCAAATTATTGGATATATTTTAGCTGTTTTTGTTGGAATAACATTAGGTTTAATAGGAAGTGGCGGTTCTATTTTGTCCGTTCCGATATTGGTTTATGTAATTAAAATCGAACCTATTTTGGCAACTGCTTATTCGTTGTTTGTAGTTGGAACATCCGCTTTGTTTGGTGGAATTCAAAAAGCAAAAGAAAAATTAGTTGATTTTAAAAAGGTAGTTTTATTTGGTGTTCCAACGGTTTTAGCGGTTTTTATAACCCGAAAATTTATCATTCCTAATATTCCCGAAATCATTTTTTCGACTTCTTTTTTTACGCTGAAAAAATCGGTTTTAATTATGGTAGTTTTTGCTATTGTAATGATGTTCGCATCCATAAGAATGATAAAACCTGTAAAAGAAAAAATTACTACAGATGATGATAAATTAAACTATCTTGGAATATTTCTTCAAGGACTTTTTATTGGATTAGTTGCCGGATTTGTTGGTGCTGGCGGCGGATTTTTAATTATTCCGGCATTGCTTTTTATGGCAAAAACACCAATGAAAATCGCAGTTGGAACGTCGCTTTTTATCGTAGCCATTCAATCGTTATTAGGTTTTTTAGGCGATATTGGAACACAAAAATTAGATTGGAAATTGATTTTAATATTTACAGCTTGCTCAATGATTGGCGTTTTAATTGGAGGATTTCTTGCTAAAAAAGTTTCTGGCGAAAAACTCAAAACATCTTTTGGTTGGTTTGTTCTCTTTACGGGAATTTATATTATCTCCAAAGAATTATTTTTTTCCTAAAAAAATATTAAATGTAACATTTATCACATTTTGACAATTCAAATTGCGTTAACTTTGTTTTATAAACTAAGATAATTATGAAAATTGAACAAATATATACCGGTTGTTTAGCGCAAGGTGCTTACTATATTGAAAGCAATGGAGAAGTTACAATCATCGATCCGCTTCGAGAAGTGCAACAATATGTAGATAAAGCAACGGCTAACAACAGCAAAATTAAATACATTTTTGAAACTCATTTTCATGCTGATTTTGTTTCAGGACATGTGACTTTGGCAGAAAAAACAGGCGCAACAATTATTTATGGTCCAAATGCTAATCCGTCATTTGAAGCATATATTGCAAAAGATGGCGAAGTTTTTCAATTGGGAGAAATTACCATCACTTGTCTTCACACACCTGGACATACCATGGAAAGTTCTTGCTATTTGTTAAAAGATAAAGACGGAAAAGATTACGCCTTGTTTAGTGGCGATACTTTATTTCTAGGTGATGTTGGTCGTCCAGATTTGGCTCAAAAAGCAGCCGACATGACACAAGAACAATTGGCAGGAATTCTGTTTGATAGTTTGCGTTCTAAAGTGATGACACTTGCAGATGATGTTATCGTTTATCCAGCGCATGGTGCAGGAAGTGCTTGTGGAAAAAATCTAAGCAAAGAAACCGTTGGAAGTATTGGTGACCAAAAAGCAACCAATTATGCATTACGAGCTGATATGACACGAGAAGAATTCATAAAAGAAGTTACTGATGGATTATTGCCACCGCCAGCTTATTTTCCGATGAATGTGAAGTTGAATAAAGAAGGATATCAAAATGTAGAAGATATTATTTCGGAAGCAAAAGCATTTGATGCCAAAACTTTTGAAGCAGTTGCTAATGAAACCGATGCTTTGATTTTGGATGTTCGTCATCAGGATGATTTTTCAAAAGGACATATCCCGAAATCCATTTTTATTGGTATTGACGGACAATTTGCGCCTTGGGTTGGTGCTTTGATTTTAGATTATAAACAACCTATTCTTTTAGTAACTCCCGAAGGTCGCGAAGAAGAAACTATTACTCGTTTATCGCGAGTTGGTTATGACAATACGTTAGGTTTTCTAGCTGGTGGATTTGACGCTTGGAAAAATTATGGTTTGGAATACGATACTTTAAATAGCGTAACGGCATCAGAATTGGAAGAAAAATTAGTTAATGAAGCTTTAGTTTTTGATGTTAGAAAGCCAGGAGAATTTGAAGCTGAACACATTGAAAATGTACCTTCAACGCCTTTGGATTTTTTAAATGAGCATTTAGCGGAATTTCCAAAAGAAGATGATTTTTACATTCATTGCGCTGGCGGTTATCGTTCTGTAATAGCGGCATCAATTTTGAAATCGAGAGGTTATCACAATGTAATTGATGTAAAAGGCGGATATGCAGCGATTAAAAATACCGGAATTAAAAGAACCAATTTTGTTTGTCCATCAACATTGAAATCATAAATTAAGCAGAAATTAATGTTAAAAATTGATAGACATTCAAAATAAAATGTAAATTTGGATTACTAAAAAACTGATTATTAATATTAAAAATTATAAAGATGAAAAAAATCGTTTCTATGTTTGCTATTGCAGCATTCTTGTTTTCAGTAAATGCTAATGCAACTGAGCCTACAAAAGATAAAAAGAAAAAAGAAAAAACAGAAAAAGCAACTACTACAGAAGATAAAAAAGAATGCAGCAAAGAAAAAAAAGCAGGTTGTTGCGCTTCTAAAAAAGCTGAAGAGAAAAAAGCATAATTGCATTACCTCTAAAATTATAAACGTCTCGAAATTTTCGGGACGTTTTTTTTGTATAAAATGTAGTTGTAAAAGTAACATTATCATTATTTTTACTACTAATTTTCAAAAAGTAATTTAACTAACCAATCATCAATCAAAATGAAAATGACTAAAACACTGGTTTTCGGATTTATCTCTGCGTTAACCATTTTAAGTTGCAATCAAAAAGAAACGGATTTTGCTGATCCGTTAATCACCAATCGTGATACTACAGTTAATCCATCAGACGACTTTTTTATGTATGCCAATGGCGGATGGTTCAAGCGAAACCCAATTCCGGCAAGCGAGAGAAGTAATGGAATTTTCAGAACTATCGGCGATACTATCAATTCTCAAATTAAACAAATTTGTGAAAAATCGGCAGCAATGACTGATGCCAAAAATGGTAGTAACGAACAAAAAATCGGAGACTTTTACGCTTCGGGTATGGATACATTATCTATTGAAAAATTAGGTTTGTCACCACTGAAATCGGATATTCAGAAAATTAAAAATATTTCAGATATTTCATCTTTATTAAGCACGATTGCCTATTTGCATACCATTGGTGGAAATCCTGCTTTTTCTGCTTATGTAGGTCAAGACGATAAAAATAGCGATAAGTATGCTGTTTTTCTTAGTCAAGGCGGATTAGGAATGGGAAATCGTGATTATTATTTTAATACTGATAATGAAACAGTTCACATCCGAAACGAATATGTAAAACATTTGGAAGCTATTGCTAAACTAACAGGTTATTCTGAAGATGTTGCAAAAGCAAAAGCGCAAACTATTATGAAAATGGAAACGGAGTTGGCTAAAAACTCCAGAAAATTGGAAGCACTTCGTGATCCGATTAAGAATTACAACAAAATGAGTATTTCAGAATTCAATAAAATAACGCTAAATATCGATTGGAAAGTTGTAACAACAGGCGTTGGATTGAAAAATGTTGACACTGTTATTGTTGGGCAACCTGAGTTTTACGTAGCTTTAAATAAAATGATAAAAAGTTATTCTTTGGAAGATTGGAAAACCTATTTAGAATGGGATTTAGTAGATTCGTATGCTTCTTATTTGAATAAGTCTATCGAAAAACAAAATTTTTACTTTTTCTCAACGGTAATGAGTGGCGTAAAAGAACAAAAACCACGCTGGAAAAGAATTGTGGAACAAACCGATGGTGCTTTGGGTGAATTAATCGGACAGATTTATGTAAAAGAGTATTTGCCAAAAGGTTCCAAAGAAAAACTGCTTGAAATTGGTAACAATATCAGTGCTGTTTATGCCGAAAGAATTAAAAATCTCGATTGGATGAGCGAAGCTACGAAGAAAAAAGCACTGAATAAGCTGAGTAAAATCGTTATGAAAGTAGGTTATCCTGATAAATGGAAAGATATGAGTAATGTGCAAATCAATCGTGATACCTATTTAGCAAATGTTATGGCAACAAATAAATGGGCAATAAACGATATGATTTCTAAATATGGAAAACCAGTTGATAGAACCGAATGGGGAATGTATCCGCAAACATACAATGCTTATTACAACCCAAGTAACAACGAAATTTGTGTTCCGGCATGTAATATTTTGGTTCCGGGATTTGAAGGAAGAATGCCAGATGATGCTGTTTTGTATGGAATTATTGGTGGTTCAACATTTGGACACGAAATTACACACGGATTTGATGATCAAGGAAGTCAATATGATGAAAAAGGAAATTTGAACAATTGGTGGACTGCAGAAGATTTGAAAAAGTTCCAAGCAAAAACCAAACTTATCGTGGAACAATACAGTAAATATGAAGCATTACCGGGTAAATTTGTCAATGGCGATGCTACTCAAGGAGAAAATATTGCCGATTTAGGCGGTGTTGTTATGGGATTTGAAGCGTTCAAAAAAACACCTCAGTATAAAAACAAAGAAAAAATCAGTGGTTTAACTCCAGAGCAACGTTTCTTTTTGGGTTATGCTTATGCTTGGATGGTTAATATCAAACCAGAGTCATTGGCTAATCAATTATTGACAGATGTTCATGCGCCAGCAAAATATAGAATTAATGGAGTAGTGGAAAATATGCCAGAATTCCATAAAGCTTTCAATATAAAACCTGGAAGCAAAATGCGAAGAAAAGACAGTGAATTGGTTTCTATTTGGTAGAAAATAAAATTCCAAAAAAATCTCAAAATTAAAATCCCAAATTCCAATTAGATATTTTTGGAATTTGGGATTTTATTCAATAAGCCACATTAAAAAACAAATAATTGAGAGTATTACTAAGCCAATAACCCAAATCCAATTTTTTACGGAACTTATTTTTATGTTTTCAGAAGAATAATTTTTATCTTCTAAATCTTTTCTATTTATTATTCTTAGCTTGTTGAATAAAATGCTAGCAAACAAAAATAAAATAGAAAGTATTAAATATTGAGACACTGTTGTAAATTTTACTTCTTCTGCGCTATCGCTTCTTCATAGCGTTCACCAACTTTTTTCCAATTGATGATATTAAAAAAGTTCTCAATATATTTTTTGCGTTTGTATTGATAATCCAAATAATAGGCATGTTCCCAAACGTCTAAACACAAAATTGGCGTTCCAGCTACAGTTTGTTTCGGCATTAAAGGATTGTCTTGATTTGGAGTACTAGTTACTTGTAATTTTCCAGTTTTATCAACAATTAACCAAGCCCAACCTGAACCAAATTGTTTCTCAGCAGCTTCGATAAATTGAGTTTTAAAAATATCAAATCCGCCCAAATCTTTTGTTATTGATGCTGCCAAAGTATCTTTGGGTTGACCGCCAGCTTTTGGTGCCATACTTTCAAAAAACATGCTATGATTATAAAATCCCCCAGCATTATTGCGTAAATTGGCATTGTTTAAATCTAGTTTTTTTAGAATATCTTCAATGGCTAAATCGGTTAATGTAGCATCTGCAGCAACCAATCGGTTTAGGTTATTGGTATAAGTTAAATAATGTTTGGAATAATGCATTTCCATTGTTAAGGTAGAAATGTCTGGCGATAACTCATTATATTGATAAGGTAATTTTACCAAACTAAATTGACCATTATCAGCAGAAACATCATCTGGATGACCAATCGTAATTTTTTCTTCGGCTGATGGAAGCGGAACTTCTACAACTTCGGTTAGTTTTTTTCTTTTACATGACGGAAGTGTGCAACAAAGCGAAATTGTCATTGCAATTAGGAACATTTTTTTCATGATGAAAGAATTTTAAAATTAAGGTTTTTTGTTAGCTAATGATAAAATGGCTTCAATATATAATTCTTTAGCTTCGTCAATAGATAAATGACTAATTTGCATCCAAGCATTGGTTTTGAAAGCATTTCTTAAATCAAAATTGGAAGTATTATTGGTTTCAATTGTTCCAAATGTAGCTTGTTTGTAATAAGCATACAAGCGTAATTGAACATCTTGTGGCAATGACGCTTGAGTCATTTTTGAAGCTATTTCAACTGCTTCTTGAAATCGAGTATCTAAATCTTTTTCAGACATATTACTTACTCTTTTATTGCAATAATGGTTTTTCCACCAACGGCTTTTTCGTTCAACTTTACATTAACTTTTGTGCCAAGCGGTAAATATAAATCTACTCTTGAACCAAATTTGATAAAACCAGCATCTTCACCTTGAATAACTTGTATTCCTTCTTGGGCATAGTTTACAATTCGTTTAGCCAAAGCACCAGCAATTTGTCGGTAAAGAATTTCACCGAAAGTGTTATTTTCAATTACAACAGTTGTTCTTTCGTTTTCGGTACTTGCTTTTGGATGCCAAGCTACCAAGTATTTACCTGGATGATATTTACTAAAATTAATTTTTCCACTCATCGCATAACGAGTTACGTGTACATTGATTGGCGACATAAAAATAGACACTTGAAGACGTTTGTCTTTAAAATATTCGGCTTCAAAGACTTCTTCAATTACAACTACTTTTCCGTCAACTGGAGCAATAATTTGGTTTTCGTTTAGCGCAACGGTTCTTTTTGGGTTTCTAAAAAACTGTAAAATCATTACAAAAAAGAAAAGAACAACTAGCATTAATGTCATTCGTAACCAAGGAATAGATGCCGTAATTTCGTCAATTAAAATAATAGCGGCAACGAAACTAACTAGTGAAATGAAAATGATTTTATAACCTTCTTTATGAAACATAATAAATAATTTGGTAAAACAAAAATACAATTGGTGCTACAAATATAACACTATCTAATCTATCTAAAACACCTCCGTGTCCTGGCATTATAGTTCCGCTGTCTTTTACATTGGCAATTCGCTTGAATTTAGATTCCACTAAATCGCCCAATGTTCCAAAGACAGAGGCCAAAATAGCGATGAAAACCCAATGAAAATAAGATTGAAGCATTAAAAAATGAGCCAAAATAATTCCGGCAAAAATGGAGAAAATAAACCCACCAACAAATCCTTCGATAGTTTTTTTAGGAGAAACTTTTTCAAAAAGCTTATGTTTTCCATAAGTTTTTCCTACTAGAAACGCAAAAGTATCATTTACCCAAATCAGAATAAAAATACTTAAAATGATGTTTGGGTTGTAATTATTTTCTACAAATGGAATTTTAGTAATAAGAACAAATGGTAAAACAATATAACCAATTAGATAGACATATTTTGAAAGTGAATCTAGAGGTTTGTTTTTTTTGTCAAATAAAAATACAATCGCTTTTACACTTACGAGTAAAGTTGCCAATAAAATTAGAATATCGTTCGTTTTTATTGTGTTTGATAAATTGCAAAGAATAAAAAGTCCAGCTGAAATTGCTATTGGAACAATATTTTTTAGGTGTACTAATTTGCAAAATTCTGTTACTGCAATCAGTAATAAAATACCAAAAAATAAAAGAAAACTATTTGAAGAATAAAACGTAGCCGAAATCAGCAATACAATATATACTGCTCCAGAAATAGCTCTTGTGAGAGTGGAATTCATCTTACAAATCTTCTAAAAGCAATAAGTATAGATTTTTTGGGCTGCTTCCATATTGCAGGAAATCTTCTTCTTTTGCTTTTTCGAAATATTTAATGGTAGTAATATTGGTTGGATATTCTTTGTCGTATTTTTTCTTGATAACTCGAAGACCATCGCTTTTGCTTTCAAGAATTTGACTTGTCGTTGCTAGAATAATGATATTATTAGGCAAGTCGTTTGGCTTGTGTTGCTTTATTTGATTAGAAGAGAAAAGTACTGAACCTTCGTCTGCAATTAGGTTTTCGCAACTAGCAAATAAGAATTTTGGTTCTGTTGGATTGGTGTATGAAAGTTTGTTTTCGTCAAGCATTGAATACAATTTGCTCTCAAAACATAAAGCTTCACACTCAAACCAATCGTTTTCTTCTAAAATATTTAAAAATTGTTCTTTAACCTCATTTAGGTTTTCGCAATAGATAAATTTACCGCCGTTTTTCTTAAAAGTGTAAGTGAATTTTTCATCCACAGGGAGCAATGAAAAACTAGAAGGAGCATTGTTAAACTCGCTTTTACTCTCATCATCAGAGTTGTCATTGCTATTGCCAAATATTTTTCTAAATAGACTCATTGGTGTTTTTTGTATTCTAGGCTATTCTTAGGAATCCATCAAAGATAAAAAAATCTTAATTCAAAAGCATTTTTTGAATTAAGATTTTAATAAAATGTTAAATTTTTTATTTACTGTTCTGAAACAATTTCTTCTTCGTCTTTTTCAAAAGGTCTTTTTCCAAAAATGGTTTCTAAATCGTCTTTAAAAATAACTTCTTTTTCTATCAGAATATCAGCAAGTTGTATTAATTTGTCTTTGTTTTCTTCTAATATTTTAATGGCACGTTGGTATTCGTTTTCTATTAAACCATTTATTTCTTTATCGATTACCTGAGCCGTTTCTTCAGAATATGGTTTTGAAAAATTATACTCACTTTGCCCTGATGAGTCATAATAAGTGATATTTCCAAGTTTTTCGTTTAATCCATAGATAGTGACCATGGCGCGAGCTTGTTTTGTTACTTTTTCTAAATCACTCAAAGCACCCGTTGAAATTTTGTCAAAAACTACTTTTTCAGCAGCTCTTCCGCCCATTGTTGCGCACATTTCGTCTTTCATTTGCTCTGGTCGAACAATTAAACGTTCTTCTGGTAAATACCAAGCAGCGCCAAGACTTTGACCTCTTGGAACAATAGTAACTTTTACTAATGGTGCAGCATGTTCAAGCATCCAACTTACTGTTGCATGACCAGCTTCGTGAACAGCAATAGCACGTTTTTCGGCAGGTGTGACAATTTTATTTTTCTTTTCTAATCCACCAACAATTCTGTCAACAGCGTCTAAAAAATCTTGTTTATCAACCGCAGTTTTGTTATTTCTTGCCGCAATTAATGCCGCTTCGTTACAAACATTGGCAATATCGGCACCAGAAAAACCTGGGGTTTGTTTTGCTAAAAAGTCAATGTCCAAACCATCTACTTTTTTCAACGGTTTTAAATGAACTTCAAATATTTCTTTTCGCTCTCTAATGTCTGGTAAATCCACATAAATTTGACGGTCAAAACGTCCAGCACGCATTAAAGCTTTGTCTAAAACATCGGCTCTATTGGTTGCAGCTAATACAATTACGTGAGTATTTGTTCCAAAACCATCCATTTCGGTTAGTAGTTGGTTCAAGGTATTCTCACGCTCGTCATTGGAACCCGAAAAATTGTTTTTTCCTCTAGCACGACCAACAGCATCAATTTCGTCAATGAAAATAATTGCTGGAGATTTGTCTTTGGCTTGTTTGAATAAATCACGAACACGTGAAGCTCCAACACCAACAAACATTTCCACAAAATCAGAACCCGATAACGAGAAGAAAGGAACTTTTGCCTCGCCTGCAACAGCTTTTGCTAACAATGTTTTTCCTGTTCCCGGAGGACCAACAAGAAGCGCACCTTTTGGAATTTTTCCTCCAAGAGTTGTGTATTTATCCGGATTTCTAAGGAATTCTACAATTTCTTGTACTTCTTCTTTTGCGCCTTCTAAACCAGCAACATCTTTGAAAGTAATTTTAACATCTGTTTTTTCGTCAAAAAGTTTTGCTTTCGATTTTCCAATGTTAAAAATTTGACCTCCGCCACCGCCAGCTCCACCGCCAGACATTCTTCGCATGATGAATATCCAAAGACCAACGATAATAATGATAGGTAACAAACTAAAGAAAATTTCTTCCCAGTTACTTCGTTGACTAAAGTTATAATCAACTAGTTTTTTCTCTTTTTTGGCTTCTTCTAATCTTTTTTCAAAATTTTGAGTATCGCCAATATCAAAACTATAATGCGGACCTTTATTTTCTCGGTTTAAAATATCTTTTGAAATATTTTTGTGTGCTTTATCTTTTAAAGCAGCTGCAGTAAGATAAACTTCGGCTTCTGTTTTATTAAAAATAATAACTTTTTCAACTTGACCTTTTTCTAGATATTCGTTGAATTTAGAGGTAGTCAATTTGCCTACTTCTTGAAAACTTGAACCGCCAAAAACATTCAGCAGTATAAAAATCAGGATTAAAATTCCATAAATCCACATTGGACTTATTTTGAAATTACTTGGTTTCTTTTCGCTAGCCATTTTTTTGCTTTCGTTTTTTTAATAATTGGTTTGAATAGATGTTATTTTGGCATCACCCCAAAGTCCTTCGATGTTGTAAAACTCACGAATTTGTTTTTGAAAAACATGAACAACTATGTTCACATAATCCATTAAAACCCATTCGCCGTTATCCGTTCCTTCAACATGCCAAGGTTTATCTTTTAATTCTTTTGAAACTAATTTTTGGATGGAGTTAACTATTGCGTTAACCTGTGTATTTGAATTTCCGTTGCAGATGATAAAATAATCACAAACTGCTGTATCTATTTCTCTTAAGTCTAAGATTTCAATATCGTTTCCTTTAACTTCTTCTATTCCTTTGATGATGTTTGCAAGTAAAACATCGGTTTGAGCTTCTTTCTTCGCCATGTATAAAATTTCTATGATTTGCAAAGGTATTATATTTTGTACTTATTTTTGCCTAACCAAGTACTAAAATTATACTAATTTATACCTTATTACCTTGCAAATAATCAAACTCAGTGCCATAGATTCTACAAACGACTATTTGAAGCAATTATCAAGAGAAAAAAAGCTCGATAATTTTACCATTGTTGTTGCTAATGAGCAAACAAAAGGACGCGGACAAATGGGTTCGAAATGGGTTAGTGAAGTTGGTAAAAACTTGACTTTTAGTGTTTTGGTAAAAAATGTTATGATTTCCAATGAAAAACTATTCGATTGGAATATTGTAGTGGCATTAGCAGTTTTAGAAGTTTTAGAAAGGCATGAAATTCAAAAGGTTTCCATCAAATGGCCAAACGACATTATGGCAGATTCTAAGAAAGTTGGTGGCATATTGATTGAAAATGTTTTAAAAAACGGCGAAAGCTTCGACTCGGTTGTTGGAATTGGGTTAAATCTAAATCAAACTAATTTTGAAGATTTACCAAAAGCGACTTCGTTAAAAAGTTTGACCAACAAAAACTATGATATTTTTGAAACTGCAGAAGAAATAGTCAAAAAAATTGAAGAAAAATACCAACAGTTAGATAAATCAATGACAGTTTTTTGGAACAAATACCACGAAAAACTATTTAAAATAGACAAACCTTTAGCTTTTGAAGACAGTAAAAACAATCGCTTTATGGGAATCATTCAAGGCGTAACACATGACGGAAAACTGCAAGTGATGCTCGAAGACGATTCAATTACTTTTTTTAACATCAAAGAAATTCAAATGCTATATAAATGAGTCGTTTGTTTTGAAAGTTTTAATATCAATTACGAAAACGATTTAATCCAAAAAAATGTATCTTTGAGCACTATATTTTTTTACTATGTTAGCTACTGCAAACGATACAACACTAGAACTTTACTTTGAGCAATTCAGGAAAAATATCATCGGAATTAATCAAGAATTTCAATCGCCTTTTGGAAACCAAAAAATAATCTACACCGATTGGACAGCCAGCGGAAGATTATACCGTCCAATTGAGGAAAAAATGATGAACGTTTTTGGACCATTTGTTGCCAATACACATACCGAAACTACCATTTCTGGAACCGCAATGACAATGGCGTACCACGAAGCGAGAAAAATTATCAAACGACATGTAAATGCCAACGATGATGATGTTCTAATTACCGATGGAACCGGAATGACAGGAGTTGTAAACAAACTGCAACGAATTCTAGGTTTACGCATTGCCGAAAATCTAAAAGAGTTTACCACTATCCCAAAAGAATTGCGACCGATTGTTCTAATTTCTCACATGGAACATCATTCTAATCAAACGTCATGGCTAGAAACTATTGCCGATGTTGAAGTAATTCCGTGTGACGAAGAAGGATTATTTTGTTTAGAGAAATTCAAAACTACGTTAGAAAAATACAAAGACAGAAGTTTTAAAATTGCTTCCATCACTTCGTGCTCCAATGTAACTGGAATTCAAACGCCATATCACGAAGTGGCAAAAATTATGCACGAGAACAACGGTGTTTGCTTTGTTGACTTTGCCTGTTCTGGACCATATGTTGCTATTGATATGCATCCGGATGATGAACGATATTTGGACGCTATTTTCTTTTCGCCACACAAATTTCTTGGCGGACCAGGAACAACAGGCGTTTTACTTTTTAATAAAAATTTATACAAAAATAATGTTCCCGATTGTCCAGGTGGCGGAACCGTGAGTTGGACCAATCCTTGGGGCGAACACAAATACATCGACAATATTGAAGATAGAGAAGATGGTGGAACGCCAGGTTTTCTTCAAGTGATAAAAACCGCTTTGGCAATTCAATTGAAAGAAGAAATGGGCGTGGAAAATATTCAAAACCGCGAACACGAAATTGTTGACTATGTTTTCTCCCGATTGGAAAACATCCCGAATATCAAGATTTTAGCCAATCAACACAAAGATAGGTTAGGAGTAATCTCTTTTTACATTGATGATTTGCATTATAATCTAGGCGTGAAGATTTTGAACGACCGTTTTGGTATTCAAACGCGTGGCGGATGCAGTTGTGCTGGAACCTACGGACATTTTCTTTTGCATGTAGACCAAGAAACATCTCATGATTTAGTGTGTCAAATTACTTCGGGCGATTTAATAAAAAAACCGGGATGGATTAGAATGTCCATTCACCCAACGACTACTAATCAAGAGATTGAATACGTTTGTAATAACATTATTGCTTTAGCAGAAAATCATAAAGAATGGGCTTCGGAGTATAATTATGATGGTAAAACCAATAATTTCCATCATAAAAACGATGCCTTACCCGAAAAAGAAATGGTTAAATCTTGGTTCAAATAATTTATGGAAAACAATATTATGCTTGCTGTAATCGTTGCCAATGTACTGGTTAGTATCAAAGGTTTTAATGATGAAATGTTCTTCAGGAAATATCAGTTTCACGTTGGTAGTATTCGTTCTGGTGAACAGATTAGAATGTTAACTTCAGGTTTTCTCCATGCTGATTTGCCTCACTTGGCGTTCAACATGATTACACTTTATTTCTTTGCGCCAATTGTAATTCAAACATTAGGCAGTTTTTCATTTATACTCATCTATCTTGGAAGTTTAGTTTTTGGAAGTTTGTTGACTATGGTTTTCCATGGAAATGACTATAGTTATCGAGCCGTTGGTGCTTCTGGAGCTGTAACAGGAGTTTTATATTCTGCTATTTTGATGTATCCTGATATGACTATTGGTATATTTGGAATTATTCCGATGCCAGCCTATATTTTTGGAATTCTATACCTTCTATATTCTATATACGGAATGAAATCCAGAACCGATAATATTGGACATACCGCTCATTTTGGTGGTGCTATTGGTGGTTATGTTATTACTTTGTTAAAAATGCCTTCGCTGCTACAAGATAATTTGTTGATGGTTATTCTATTAGCCGTTCCTATTATCATTTTGTTTGTAATGGCTAAAGCAGGAAAACTATAATTGGCACAACTTTTGAAATCTTCTTTACAAACCAATAAATAACATATCATGAAAAAGGTAGTATTAATTTTAGCAGTAGTATTTTCGACTATGACACAAGCGCAAGAGCATAAACCTCAAGTTCCTCAAATTTCAGTAACGGGAGAAGGAAAAATTAAAGTTGTTCCCGATAGAGCAATCATTTCAGTTGGGGTTTTGAATACCGGTAAAGATTCTAAAGAAGTAAAAACCCTTAACGACGAAACTGTAGATAAAGTAATTAAGTTTTTAAAGAAAAGTGGCATTGCGGCTACCGATTATAAAACCGATAACGTAAGTCTTTATAAAAACTACGACTACGAAAAGAAGAAATACAACTTCCAAGCGAGCCAAAACATCAGTATTACATTGAAAGATTTATCAAAATACGATGAAATCATGATGGGATTAAACGATGTTGGGGTAAATTCAATTCAAGGCGTAGAGTTCAAATCCTCAAAAATGGAAGAACACGAAAGAGAAGCACGCAAAAAAGCCATGTTGAATGCCAAACAAAAAGCGGAAGACTATGTTTCCGTTTTAGGACAAAAAGTAGGCAAAGCACTTTTGATTACGGATAGTTCTCAAATCTATTTTCCACAGCCGATGTATAAAGGTGCTATGATGGGAATGGCTGCCGATGCTGAGAGTGCTCCAAGACAAACATTAGCCATTGGCGAAATTGAAATCAATGCTACTGTAAATGTTAGTTTTGTATTAGACTAACAAAGGCTATACACTAAAATAAAAAAGTCTCCTTTTCGGGAGACTTTTTTTATGCGTACACTTTATTATTTTGGTAATGGTGAACCTACTGGCGTTCCACATACGTGACCTGGTTGACCATGTGGTGGGTTCATGCCGGGTGCTGTAGCGGTTGCCGCACCTTCTGGGTTTAATAGAGCAGGCGTTGCGCTTGCTGGTGCAGCTGGTGTACCGGTTTGATTAGGCGTTAGCGTAATCTTTTGTGCCTCTCCGCTACCGGCTTTTGGTGCTGCCGGATTAGGTTTTGAGTTCAACGGAGCTCCTACCGCAATATCGCATCGGTGACCTGGTTGACCATGTGGCGGATTCATCCCTGGTTTTGTTACCACCTGTGCTGTTTTTTGCTGTTGCATTTGCATTTGTTGTTGCATCTGCATTTGTTGCATCTGTTCTGGTGTTATGGTTTGTTGCACCTGTTGAGGTTGCTGTGCCGTGTTCATTCCGCTAGGGATAGGGGCAACTCTTGGAATAATAATTTGCTTGTTAGGATCGATAGTAGGAACTACTTCTTCTTCCTTTTTGCAAGAAACTAGTGCTAAACTGGCCAATACTATTGTGCCATATAAGGAGTTCATTTTCATGTGTACAAATTTTATAGAAGTCAAATATAAATAAAAAATACTTTTTACCGTTTCTTTTTATTCATTTAACATCTATAGGCTATTGTTAATTATTGAAGCGCAAGTAGCTTTTAGAGTTAAAAACCTTGTGGCGCTGCAGGCTAGTACTTTTTAGTTTTGTAGCGTATAGCTAACGCTTACGGTGGCATTCAACACTTTTGATACTGGACAGTTCAACTCAGCATCTTTCACTAGCTCGGCAAATTGTTCTTCAGTAACATTGGGTACCGTTGCGGTTAGTTCAAGGTTGGACTGGGTGATGCTACCTTCTTCTAATACTACAACACAATTGGTTTTTAGCTCCTCTGCGGTGAACCCTGCTGCTTGAAGGTTAAACGCTAGCTTCATCGAGAAACAACCTGCGTGTGCCGCAGCTATCAACTCCTCTGGATTAGTGCCTATACCTTCTTCAAATCTTGAACCGAAGGAGTATTGCGTTTGATTTAAAATAGTGCTTTGGGTAGTTAAATGACCTTTGCCTTCTTTACCTGTACCGTTCCATACGGCGGTTGCTTTTCTTTTCATAGTTGAACTGTTATTTTATATTTTTTTAAAGGTACAAAAACTAGCGTAGGGTAGTGATAAGAAATTGTTAAACCTAGAGTTGGAAGAGGGAAATACACCCAATCAACAAC
>NZ_JACTAC010000057.1 GCF_014486675.1 Flavobacterium macrobrachii | reverse complement strand
TAAGGGTAAAACTGTGATTGGAATGCTACTCGTTTGTGGATTGATACAACTTGGTGTTCCGGAACTGGTTACACTTACTATATTGATAGTTCCTGTTGTTGTTGGACTTACTGCTATCGTAGCTGTTCCTGCTGCGTTTAGTGTTATCGTTTGGTTTGCTCCACCATTGATGTTATACGTTACTGTAGCATTTGGTGTTCCAGTAAAGGTTAAAGTCGTGGTTCCGTTTTGACAAATCGTTGTTGGATTGGCCGTCACACTCGCCGTTGGTAAGGGTAAAACTGTGATTGGAATGCTACTCGTTTGTGGATTAATACAACTTGGTGTTCCGGAACTGGTTACACTTACTATATTTATCGTTCCTGTTGTTGTTGGACTTACTGCTATCGTAGCTGTTCCTGCTGCGCTTAAGGTTATTGTTTGGTTGGTTCCACCATTGATGTTGTACGTTACTGTAGCATTTGGTGTTCCTGTAAACGTTAAAGTCGTGGTTCCATTTTGACAAATAGTACTTGGATTGGCCGTTACACTCGCGGTTGGTAATGGCAATACCGTGATTGGAATGCTACTCGTTTGTGGATTGATACAACTTGGTGTTCCTGAACTTGCTACACTTACTATATTTATCGTTCCTGTTGTTGTTGGACTTACTACTATCGTAGCTGTTCCTGCTGCGTTTAACGTAATCGTTTGGTTGGTTCCACCATTGATGTTGTACGTTACTGTAGCATTTGGTGTTCCTGTAAAGGTTAAAGTCGTAGTTCCGTTTTCACAAATAGTACTTGGATTAGCCGTTACACTTGCAGTTGGTAAGGGTAAAATTGTGATTGGAATACTACTCGTTTGTGGATTGGTACAACTTGGTGTTCCGGAACTGGTTACACTTACTATATTGATAGTTCCTGTTGCTGTTGGACTTACTACTATCGTAGCTGTTCCTGCTGCATTGAGTATTATCGTTTGGTTGGTTCCACCATTGATGTTGTACGTTACTGTAGCATTTGGTGTTCCTGTAAAGGTTAAAGTCGTAGTTCCGTTTTCACAAATAGTACTTGGATTGGCCGTTACACTTGCAGTTGGTAATGGTAAAACTGTAATCGTTACAGTGGATGTATCTGTTACACATAAAGCTGATGAAACGGTATATGTAAAAATATATGGACTTCCAACTTCGGTCATAGAAGAGACATCTAAAGTACCTTGAAATCCGTTTGTAGTAACAATTGGACCAGACCAAACCCCAGTATTATCAGGTGTTCCACCAAGCAAATCATACAGATTAAATAAAGGTGTTGTAGTTACTTGATTGGAACATATACTCCTTGAACCGTCATTTCCTGCATCATTTGGTTCATATATATTTACTAAAACCTCCAATCTAACATCGCTTTCACAAGGTGGATCTACTGTAGTAGCATAATAAAACTGTCCATTTACTAACGGAGTTGAAGGATCAAGTGGAATTCCAAAATCAGATGTTAAATACCAATTATTATTTCCAGAAGCAACTAAATCAGCAATAGTTGGAGGATTTCCACTATCATTACAAAATTCTTGAATAGCATTACCTGTTGGCACAGGTACTAAACCAACATTTACAAATACTGATAATCTCGAAGATTCACAACCTGTATCAGGATTGGTTTGACTTATATAATAAATGGTATTGTCATTCAAAATTGTTGAAGTTGAAATCGCTGTTCCACCAAAAGGAACTGTGTACCATTTTAAACCAACACCTGTAATCGAAAATTGTGGATTTAATATTGTTGCTTGTGTTAAATTCGTAACACAAACACCTTGAAAGTTTGCGCCTGTAGGTGCGGAATAAATTGTAACTGTTACACTTTGTCTTGTTCCACAAGTTCCAATTATGTCATCAACAAAATAATCTTCGCCATTTACTAGAATTGATGAACTTGAGAGTGCCGTTGTTGAACTCGCTGTTGCATACCATCGAATTCCTCCACCATTATCGGTAGCTTGTAAATTTGCTATTGTTGGTGATTGAACATCACAAAAAGATTGGCTAGTATTGGTAATAGTTGGACACTGTGAAAAAACATCAACAAAATTCCATAAAAGGAAAAAAGTCAACAAAATATAATGAAGAGTTCGTTTTTTAAATGTAAAAATTCCCATATGCAAAAAGTTAAACAACCTTTCAAAATTGAAATAACTTTATCTGAAAAAATTTAGATACAAAACACTAAATTATAGATTTCACCAAAGTATAAATTGTCACAACTATATTACATAGAATTTTTAACCAAACATTTATGTTATTAAATTGTTATAAACAAAATAATAAACATTATCAACAATTAGTTACGCAGAAAAAAAACACACAAGAAACTAAAAACCAAGTATTTAAAAAAAATATAGTGCCGAAAAAAAAGTTATCAAAAGAAAACTAAACGAAACACCAAATAAAAATTGTTAATAAAAACACTCTTAAAACAAAGCCATATCTAATGATTTTTAGGTAAAACTTAAAATTTGAAAACTTCTTGTTTTGCTATTTCAAATTCTTTCAAAAGCATTTCAAATATTTCTCTAACGCTTTTAACTTCATGTATTAATCCTGCAATTTGACCAATTTCTAATTCGCCTTCTACTAAATCTCCTTCAAACATTCCACGTTTTGCTCTTCTTTTTCCAAGTAACATTTCCAAATCTTCTTTTGACGGACATTTTGAATACAATTCTTGTACATCATTATAAAACTTATTTTTGATTAATCGAACTGGCGCCAATTCTTTCAATGTTAATTGTGTATCGCCTTCTTTAGTATCAACTACAGTTTGCTTAAAATTTTCATGAGCTGAACTTTCCACTGAAGCCACAAATCTTGAACCCATCTGAACGCCATCTGCACCAAGAACCATAGCTGCCAACATTCCTTTTCCTGTTGCAATTCCGCCAGCAGCAATCAACGGTATAGAGATTTGTTCTTTCACCATTGGAATTAAAGTAAAAGTGGTTGTCTCTTCTCGACCATTATGTCCGCCAGCTTCAAAACCTTCAGCAACAACAGCATGAACTCCAGCTTCTTGAGCTTTTAAAGCAAATTTTGAACTACTTACTACATGAACAACAATAATGCCGTGAGATTTTAAATGACTTGTCCAAGTTTTTGGATTTCCAGCCGATGTAAATACAATTTTTACACCTTCGTCAATAATAATTTGGATGATTTCTTCAATATTTGGATACAGCATTGGAACATTTACACCAAATGGCTTGTCAGTTGCTGCTTTGCATTTTTGAATGTGTTGTCTTAAAACATCGGGATACATTGAACCTGCGCCAATCAACCCTAAACCGCCAGCATTACTAACAGCACTTGCTAATTTATAACCACTATTCCAAATCATTCCGCCTTGAATAATTGGATATTGTACATTGAAAAGTTGGGTAATTCTATTCATTAATTCTTAATTATTTTACCGGTTTGGATTGTATTTTTGGCTAGAACTTTATAGAAATATATTCCGTTTTGAAGTTCGGATGTAGCGACAAGATTGTCATTTTGAGTAATTGTTTTCTCCATAATTTGTTGCCTCAATGAATTGAAAATCAGTAATTTAACACCAGGCAAATCATTTGAAAAAGAAACGATTACTTTATCTTTTACCGGATTTGGATACACCAAAAACTGGATTTTTTCATTTTCTTCTACCGAAAGTTGCGCCATGTTTAAAGCGACTTGAAAATCGGGAATTCCATATCCAAATTGAGTTGTTGGATTAGTAAATCTATCTGCCGATTGAAGAACAAAATCCACCACTTGCTGATTGGTTGCCCAAGGAATTGCTTGCCAAAAACTTGCCACCATTCCGGCAATAATTGGTCCAGAAAATGATGTTCCGCTAGAAGCATTTGACACCGAACCTGAAGTAGTTGAAAAATATGGATTTTGTCCTTGCGCCATGACATCGGGTTTTATTCTTCCGTCAAATGTTGGTCCAATCGAACTAAAAGTAGAATAGGTTTCGTCAAATTTTACCGAACCAACCGTTAGTGTATGAATTGCATCGGCTGGCGTTGAAATATTTGGATTGGCGCTATTTCCTGAATTTCCAGCACTAGTTACACAAATCATTCCACGACTAAAAGCAATATCAGCACCACGAGAGATAAACGAAGTTACACCATTCATATCAGCATAAGTATAACTGTAACTTGGATTATTATAGGCAAAATATCCCAACGAAGTATTGATTACATCAACGCCTAAACTATCGGCAAGTTCTGCCGCTTCAACCCAATAACTTTCTTCCACCGGATTTTCATCAGCACTATCCTCAGTGATAAAAAGGTAATAATTGGCATCTGGAGCAGTTCCAACCAATTGATTTTCAACATAACCCGCCATTAATGACAAAACCAACGTTCCATGAGAATTGGATGTGTAAACATTTTCGTTTCGGGCAACAAAATTATAACCTCCAAGAATTTGATTGTTATCTCTAATTCGTTGAAACGATGAAGCCGTATTTACATTAGGAAAACCGGCATCCATAACCGCAATAATTTTTCCTGTTCCAGTATAATCTTGTTGATGCAATAAATGTCCGTTTAACATTTGAATTTGGTTGGACGAATTTCCATAGACAAAGTTTTCTTGAACATCCAACTGCTTGTTTACTGCTTTATTTTCGCTATTGTTGGCAATTCTATTTTGAGTATTCAAACTTCGGTTTGCAAATTGAATATTTGAAACAAAAGTTAAATCTGCCAAAGCGTCAATAGCCGAAATCGAACCACGAACGTGAACAGCATTCATCCATTTGGATTTGGATTTTACCTCAATTCCCGATGAAGTACTGATTTGATCAAAATACAATTGATGGATTGGCACATCGAGAATATCCAATGCAATTCCTTGGTTTGTTCTTCTATCCAAAGCACGCTGGGAAAGCATTTCCAATGGATTGTCAAAATAGTATTGAGAGTCAGGCTTATCTGTAAAATAAACCCACGCATCTTCTTGTGAAAAGATATTTTGTGATAACAAAAAGATAAAAAGTAAAACGATTTTTTTCATAGCTTTCGTTTTTGAAAGCACTAAATTACGAAATTACTCCTGAACCAACTAATTCGTCACCAATATTCCATGCCACAAACTGTCCTTCTGTAATAGCAGATTGCGGTTGTTCAAATGAAACATACAATCCACTTTCAAATTGATGCAATGTTGCTTTTTGTAATTCTTGTCGATAACGAATTCGTGCCATTACTTCGAGAGTTTCTCCATTTTTGAGCGCTAAATCTTCTCTAATCCAATGAATTTCAGATGGTAAAACTTTTAATGTTTTTTTGAATAATCCCGGATGATTTGCTCCTTGTCCAGTATAAATAATATTCGATTTTACATCTGTTGCAATGATAAAAAGTGCTTCTTTTGTTCCGCCAACATTCAATCCTTTTCGTTGTCCAATGGTAAAATAATGCGCACCTTGGTGTTTTCCTACTACTTTACCATTTTCTGGCAAATAAGAAATTCCATTTGCTTCGAAAGCTAATTTTTCTTCAAGAGAATCAAACAGCGTAACTTCTTGATTATAAATAGTATTGTCAGCATTTATTTCATAAATCAAACCTTCTTTTGGTTGTAATTTTTGTTGTAAAAACTCAGGCAAACGCACTTTCCCGATGAAACATAATCCTTGCGAGTCGCGTTTTTCGGCAGTAATTAAATCTAATTTGGAAGCAATTTCACGAACTTGAGGTTTAGTCAATTCACCAATTGGAAACAAGGCTTTGGAAAGTTGCTCTTGTGATAATTGACATAAAAAATAGGATTGATCTTTGTTTCCGTCAATTCCGGCTAGCAATTGATATACTTCGTTTCCGTCTTTTTCGATTGTTCCTTTTCGGCAATAATGACCTGTTGCTACAAAATCAGCACCAAGACTTAACGCAATTTTCATGAAAACATCAAATTTGATTTCGCGATTGCACAATACATCAGGATTTGGAGTTCTTCCTTTTTCATATTCGCTGAACATATAGTCAACGATTTTTTCTTTGTATTGTTCGCTTAAATCGACTGTTTGAAATGGTATACCTAATTTTTCGGCAACCAATAAAGCATCGTTACTGTCTTCGAGCCAAGGACATTCGTTAGAAATAGTTACCGAATCATCGTGCCAATTTTTCATAAAAAGACCAATAACTTCATAGCCTTGTTCTTTTAAAAGATAAGCAGCAACACTCGAATCAACACCTCCAGAAAGTCCAACAACAACTCGTTTCATTATACACCAAAAAATATTTAATGCAAAATTACGCTAATTTTGGGTTTTGTCTAAAGGTTTAACTCTTTTTTGGAATTTCTTGCCTTGCTTGTTCATATTAGTATTCACAAGATTTCCGCTTTTATCGGCAATTTTCCAAATTCCTATTTTTTTTCCATTTTTATAAACACCTTGAGAAACTATATTATTCGTAGCGTTTCTATAAATCGCTTCGCCTTCATATTGTCCGTTTTTATAAGTACTTTCCTCTAGAAGAATTCCGTTTTCGGCATAATTTTTATACGAACCGTTTTTTATACCATTTACATAAGTCGTTTCTTCGGCAATTGCTCCGCTTCTGTAATATACTTTTCGAATGCCTTCGAGTTTTCCGTTTTTATAATTTTCCAAGGTCATTATTTGTGGAGAATTAAAATGATAATATTTCCATTCGCCTTCAAATTGTTTGTTAACAATTTTGCCTTCACTTACTTTACTACTTTGTTGGTTGTAAAAAATAACATAACATGAATTATCTTTTGAATTAAAATCTCTAGTTGCAATTACAGTTCCATCTCTTGTATCATCAAAATATTTGAACATGCCAACTTCTTTTCCGTGTTCAAATGTTCCTTCATATCGAGGACGTTTTGATTCTTCGTGAACACCTTTCCACAAACCGTGTCGTTTTCCTTTTTCGTCAAACTTGTTAAAATCTTGAGCAAACAGTTGAAATGGCACAATTAATAGCAATAAAAAATACTTCATATGTAGGTAATTTTAATTTAAGCAAAAATAATTTTTTATTAATAACGAAGAATAAAACTAATTATTATATACAAATCAAAATTCTTTTTCTGTTTTTTGTTTAACCAAAAACCAAACCATAAAATCAACTTTATTATAAAAAACAAGTGTTAAACAGATAATCCACAACTTACAACATTAAACAAAAATGTTAATTTTTTTATAAATGTTAATTTTGTTTAACTTATTGTGTTTTTTGTTGAACAAAATTACATACTTTTACAAAAACATTAAACAAAATTATTATGAAAAATCTAATCAAAAAAATGGCTATTGCGACTATCGCTTTAACAATGTTCTCATGTTCAGATGATGACAACAATTCTAACCAACCACAAACTATTGCAGATATTGCAATTGCTGGAGCTGACTTTTCTACTCTAGAAAGAGCATTAGTTAGAACCAATTTAGTAGGAACATTAGATGGAACAGGTTCATTTACTGTATTTGCACCAACTAATGATGCTTTTAATAGATTTTTTACGTCTATAAGTACACCTAGTAATGCTATCACAGTAGAAAATGTTCCAGTAGAAACTTTGAGAGGTATACTTTTAAACCATGTAATCAATGAAGAAATTACAAGCGCAAACATTCCAGCTTCGGTTTACAAAAACACTTTATCTCCATTTAGTTCTGCAACTGGTGCTCCAACTATCAGTATGTTCATCCAAAAAGAAGGTGGAGTTGTAACTCTTAATGGTGGACTTGGAACTACTGAATTACCAAGAAAAGGTGCCGTTGTTACAACAGCTGATGTTGACGCAAGTAATGGTGTAATTCATGTTGTGAACAGAGTTATACAAATACCAAATATTGTTGATCATGCAATTGCAAACCCTAACTTTAGCACGCTAACAAGTTTATTAGTTGCAAGAGGTTTAGTTCCAACATTGCAACAAACTAATACGCAACAAAACACACTTGCTCCTTTTACAGTATTTGCTCCAGTAAATACAGCGTTCAGTCCAGCTGTTCTTGGTATATATAACGGTCTTGCGAATGATGATTTGAGAACTCAAGTGTTAACATACCATGTTGTTAGCGGATTAAATGTTCGTGCTAATGCAATACCATCTGGAAATATTCCAACTGTACAAGGACAAGGATTTACTATAACAGGAACTGCTATAAATGATGCTGGATCAGATGTTAACAAAAATATTATTTTAACTGATGTTCAATGTTCTAACGGTGTTGTACATGCTATTGATGGTGTATTATTACCATCATTCAACTAACTAAAAATTGCTATGAAAAATGAAAAACGCAACTTTAATTAGTTGCGTTTTTTTTTATTTACCAAGTTCCAAAGCTCGATTATTGGCAGCTTTAACTGCTTCGACTATGCTATTTTCGAGTGATTGTTTTTCAAAAACTTGTAGTGCACTTTCGGTTGTTCCGCCTTTGGAAGCCACTTTTTTAATCCATTCTTCATTGGATAACGAATAACTATTTTGAATAGCCACAGAACCCATAAACGTTTGATTGACCAATAGCTCGGCTTCCGATTCGTTGAAACCCAAATCAACTGCAGCTTTTATCATGGCATTCATGAAAAAGAAAACATAAGCTGGTCCGCTTCCTGAAATTGCTGTTGCGGCATTGATTAGATTTTCATTTTCTACATAAACCGATTTTCCTGTGGTATTGATTAAATTTTGAATAATGAAAAGTTCTTTTCTATCTACATTGGCAGAAGCTGAAAAAACCGTCATTCCCATTCCGATTTGGGTTGGAATATTTGGCATACAACGAACTACTTTTGAACAAGACAATTGTTGTTCTAACGATTTTAAAGTAATTCCTGCCATGACTGAGAAAATGATTTGCTCATTGTGCAAAAAAGGTTTGATTGACTCTGCCATTATCGAAAAGTCCTGAGGTTTCACTGCTAAAATTACAATATCAAAATTTCCAATTTCTTCTGATGGAATAATTGAAAAATTAGTTTTTGGAATTGAAGTTTCTATAGTTGAAAAATCATTACGAACCAAAACAAAAATATCTTCTGGTTTTATAAATCGAGAACCTATAAAACTATTGGCATAGGTTTTTCCCATGTTGCCATAACCGATGATTAGTACTTTCATAGCTTATAAATAAAAAACTCTGTTTAAAGATATACATTTAAACAGAGTTTTTAAAATTATGATTTAGAAAAAATTATTTCTTTTTGTTCAATTTCTTTTGTTCTTCGGCTTGTTCCATCATTTCTCTCATTTTCTTTTGGAACTTACTTTCGGTTTTAGGTTTGGTTTTATTCTCTTGAATCTGAGCATGAATTTTGTCACTATCAATAAAATATTTTTTGATAACTAACATAATTCCAATAGTAATCAAGTTGGAAATAAAGTTATACAAACTTAGTCCAGAACCATAATTATTGAAGAACAACAACATCATGATTGGCGAAAGATAAATCATAATTTTCATGATTTTACCCATATCAGGCATTCCTTCTTGTGGCGGTTGTGCCATAGCTTGATCGCCTGAAGTCATTTTCATGTAGAAGAAAATTGCAATTGCTGCCAAAATTGGGAACAAACTAACATGATCACCATAAACTGGGATTCTAAATGGTAATTTGAAAATTTCATCAAAAGAAGATAAATCCTCTGCCCAAAGGAAACTCTTTTGTCTTAACTCTATTGCCGATGGAAAAAACTGAAAGGAAGCATACATAAAAGGCAACTGAATTAAAGCAGGAATACAACCAGCCATTGGATTCACTCCAGCTTTGTTGTACAATTTCATAGTTTCCTGTTGCTTTTTCATTGGATCTTTTGCGAATTTTTCTCCAAGTTCCATGATTTCAGGACGAAGAACTTTCATTTTGGCTTGAGATAAGAATGATTTAAACGTAATTGGCGACATAGCAATTTTAATCAAAATCGTAAAAATTATAATAGCAATTCCTAACCCCATAAACGTACTCAAGAAACCAAATAAAGGCACAAAAATGAATTTGTTTATCCAACCGAAAATTCCCCATCCTAGCGGAATAATTTCATCAAGATTTCTTTCGTAATTATTTAAAATTTTATAATCGGATGGACCAAGATACCAATTCATTTTATAATCTAACTCGCCATTAGTAAATGCTAAAGCCGATGAAGTCTTGAATTCTTTAGTAAATGTAGTATCAACATCTTCGTCGTTTACTAAATCGTGAGAACGCAACGCAGCTTTTTCAAACGGGGTTTTTGTTAATAAAATCGACGAAAAGAAATGCTGTTTATATGCAATATAAGTTACTTTTTCTGGTGTTTCTTCTTGATCTTTTCCTTGACTTACATAATCGTCTTTTCCGTCTTCATATTCAAATACAATTTCGGCATAACGATTTTCATAAGTAATACTTTTTTCATTTCTATATGCTTTTAAATCCCAATTAAAATCTACTGGTTTTCCTGTATTTAAAACGGTGTTTAAACCTTGAGAACGAACATCAAAATCAAGCATATAATCATTTGGTTTTAGAACATATTTATATTCTAAAAAGGAATTTTCGCTTACTTTCAATTTCATCGAAAGAACTTGATTTCCGTCAACTTTAGTTACTTCTGGAGTAAAAAATAAGTCTTTAGTATTTAAAACTCGGTTGTCTTTAGTCTGTAACTGAAGATTAAAACTCGCATTATTATTTTTGATTAATTCTACTAATTGACCTGAATTTTTATCAAATTTTTTGAAATTTTTCAACGTAGCTTCGTCAATATAAGCACCTTTATTAGCGATTTTCAATACCAAGAATTCATTTTCAATGGTTGTAAAATCTTCTTTAGCCGATGGCAAAGTAGCCGAATAAGCAAATGAACCTAAACTTCCTTGAAGCTTTTGTAGTTTTACAGTATCGTTTACCGTAGTGTCTTTTAAAGTTTCAACAACCTGTTTTACTTCTTGTTGTTTTGCTTTTTGTTGTTTTTCAAGTTTTTCTTTTTTGGCTTTTTCTTGTTGCTCTTTCAGATTGGATTCTTGATTGTTATACATCATCCAAAGGATAATACCAAAAATCAGTGCGAAACCGATAACCGAATTAAAGTCAAATTTCTTTTTTTCCATAATAATGATTTCCCAAAGTCTAGGGATTCAGTGTTTTAAATTTGTCATAAGATGCAACAACCGACGAATTGTTACAACTTATTTTTTATGTTTAACCATTGCCGCTACAAAACTAACAAAAATAGGATGTGGATTTGCAACAGTACTTTTATATTCAGGATGGTATTGAACACCGATGAAAAACGGATGATTTTTCAACTCTATAATTTCCACCAAACCCGTATCAGGATTTACTCCAGATGCGGTTAATCCTGCGTCTTCTAATTGTTTTCTATATTCATTATTAAATTCATAACGATGACGATGGCGTTCTTGAATTTGGTTTTTTCCATAAACTGTATGAGCCAAAGTTCCTTCAGTAATGTCACATTTCCATGCACCAAGACGCATCGTTCCGCCTTTATCGGTAACATTTTTTTGCTCTTCCATGATTGAAATCACCGGATATGGTGTTTCTTCATTCATTTCGGTTGAATTGGCATCTTTTAGTTTTACAACATTTCGAGCATATTCAATTACAGCCATTTGCATTCCGAGACAAATTCCAAAAAAAGGAATATTATTTTCACGAGCATAACGAACGGTTTCTATTTTTCCTTCAATTCCACGACCGCCAAATCCCGGAGCAACTAATATACCATCTAAATCTTTCAGTTGTTCTTTTGCCGAATTGGCATCTAAATATTCCGAATGAATAGAAATTACGTTCACTTTTGTCTGATTGGCTGCACCAGCATGAATAAACGCTTCAAGAATAGATTTATATGAATCTTGTAACTCTACGTATTTTCCAATCAAACCAACATTAACCGTTTGTTTTGGATGCTTTAATCGATGAAGAAAAGTATTCCAATTTTTTAAATCTGGAGCTGCTTTTTTGGGTAAGTTTAGTTTTTTTAATGCTACAATATCCAAACCTTCTTCTAGCATCAAGTTTGGCACTTCATATATCGTAGAAGCATCAATGGATTGAATAACTGCTTCTCGTTTTACATTACAAAACAATGCTAATTTTTGACGTAAATCATCCGATAATTCATGTTCGGTTCTACAAACTAAAATGTCCGCTTTGATTCCACTTTCCATTAATGTTTTTACGGAATGTTGCGTTGGTTTTGTTTTCAATTCGCCTGCTGCTGAAAGATATGGAACCAACGTCAAATGGATAACAATTCCGTTATTTTCGCCTAATTCCCATACTAATTGACGAACCGATTCGATATAAGGCAACGATTCGATATCTCCAACTGTTCCACCAATTTCAGTAATTACAATGTCAAAATCGCCTGATTTTCCAAGCAATTGCATTCTTTCCTTAATTTCGTTAGTAATATGAGGAACAACTTGAACAGTCTTTCCAAGAAATTCGCCTCTTCGTTCTTTTTCAATAACCGAAAGATAAACTCTTCCTGTAGTTACGTTGTTGGCTTGAGAAGTTGGCACATTTAAAAAACGCTCGTAATGACCTAAATCCAAATCAGTTTCTGCACCATCATCGGTCACGAAACATTCGCCGTGTTCATAGGGATTTAACGTTCCAGGATCAACATTGATGTAAGGATCAAATTTTTGAATGGTTGTCCTGTAACCGCGAGCTTGTAATAATTTTGCTAACGATGCTGCGATAATTCCTTTTCCTAAGGAAGAAGTCACACCACCAGTAACAAAAATGTATTTTGTTTGATTCATTGTTTAGTTGTTGTAGTTGTGTTGTTGTAAAAATCGGTGCAAAAATAAGAATTTAAAATGGATTATTAGAGGATAAGATTATTGGATTATTAGAAAAAATCTAAAAATCTTTCAATCAGAAAATCTAGTAATCATTCTTAGGATATTGCTTTTTGATATTGCGAATTAACTCTTCCAAACCGTTTAATTTAAGTTCGTAAACGAGTTTTAGTTGTTCGCCGAGTTGACCTTTTGGTAGTCGATTATTGTGTAACCAAACGAGATAATATTCGGGTAAATCGATGAGAAATTTGCCTTCATATTTACCATAAGGCATTTTGGTATGCGCGAGTTTGATGAGTAATTTTTGTTGGTCGTCCATTTTTTTTAAAGAGAATAGAATATTGAGAAAAGAAAAAAGATTTTACCGTTTATGTTTCTCTATATTCTAATTTATTTCCAATTAAATGTTACTTCCTTTTCAATATCAGGATGTAAGCTTAACAAAACTGGACATGTCATTGCTGCTCTTTCTAGAATAGTTTTATTTTTTTCTGAAGTTTCGATTGACATATTTAAAGCAACTATAATTTTGGCAATTTTTCTTGGTTCGGCTTGCATGATTTTGGTTACCTCAAGTGTAGAATCTTTTAATTCTAACTCTAAATCTTTTGATTTTATTGCCATAATGGAAACCATACAACTTCCTAAAGCCGTTGCCACCAAATCCGTTGGCGAGAAAGCCTCACCTTTTCCGTGATTATCTGTTGGTGCATCGGTTAGAATTTCTGTTCCCGATTGAAGATGAATACATTTGGTTCTAAGTTCGCCTTGATAGGTTATTTTGGATGTTGCCATTATTTTGCTTCTGTAATTGATAAATCAGCTTCGTATTGAAGAATGTAAACGCCTTTGTTACTGTAACCTCCATTTTGATTTAATGAATAATCAAATTTACTTTCGATTTGTTCTGTTGCCGAACCTTTTACGGTTTCTTCAAACGACTTATCTTGAGACAAACGAAGTAATGTATCAAAAGTTAAATCAAATCCTCGAACGGCATATTGATTTGGTACTATTTTATTGATTTTCTTATAGTTATTTTCAAAATAAATAGCTTCTGGAGTTTCATTTGATTTTGAAATTGATGGATACAACATATTCAATTTAGTCAATTTAGCCAATGGTATCTCTTCGAAATCAAGCGTTTCATTTTGTTCCAAAACAACCATTTGAACCTGATAATTTCGTTGTGCATTAACCATAGATGTTGTAGATGATAAAATCATTCCGGTTCTTTCGGAAGCTACAATCACGTAATTCATTTTATTTTTATCCAACTTCACCAATAAACTATCGGAAATCAAAGTTCCTTTTTCAGAAAGTCCGACAATTTTAACGTCTTTTTGTTGGTCTTTTAAATAATTTACTACACTTCCTTTTTTAGCATCGACAATGGCTACAATATTTCCATTTTTGGAACGCATGAAATTAAAAATTGAAGATTTCATTTGTTCAGCAGTTGGCATTGATTGGTATAAATTTTTATAGCCTTTTCCGCTATCTTTTGATAATGGCGAAATGACTGGCGTATTGAAACCTTCAAGCATTTCGGCTACCTTTTCAACATTGGTTTGATAAAATGGTCCGATAATCGCATCCGCTTTTGTTAAATTATTTTGCTGAATTACCGAAGCTGCTGTCGATGAATTTTTAGTTTCTTGCGAGTCAAAAATACTTACATCAACATTTAATCCAATAGCTTTAGCCGAATCGATTGCCATCAAAGCACCTGAATAAAAATCCAATGTCATATTTAGAAATTTATCTTTTTTCAAACGTGCTTGAGGTGAATTTACAGTATCGCTTTCAATTTTTGAAATGTTAAATGGTAACAACATTACGAGTTGTTTTTTCTCGTTTGACTTTATAGAATTAGACAAATTTGATTGCGTTTTATTGATAACAGGTTTAACTTCTATCTTTTCTTTCATTGGCACACGAAGAATCATTCCTAGCTTCAATCCTTTTTTCAATTCAGGATTTAAACTGATTAATTCTTCTTCAGAAATACCAAAATCTTTTGAAATACTGTACAAAGTTTCTTGAGGACGAACAACATATTCTTGGAGGTATTTTTTGCTAGAAACGGTTTCTTTAGCTGGTTCTGATTTTGATTTTGAAACCGATGAAATTTCTTCACTAACAGTTCTTTCTCCCGAAATTAATAGCTTTGTTCCAACTTGTAATCCAGAAACGATTTGAGGATTTAATTTCTCTAAATTTTCAATCGAAATGCCATATTTTTTTGAAATTCCAAACTTCGTTTCTTTAGCTTCAACTATGTGATAAATTGTTTTTGAAGTCGATACTGGTTTTGCATCTAGTGCTTTCACATCTTCTTTTGCAACCGTTTTTACTACTTCTGCTGGTTTAACGACTGGTTTTTCAACTGGTGGTTTTTGATACGTATCTTGTGTTAAAACATCTTCTGCTGGAATTACCACGTTTTGACCAATTTTTAAACCATCTTTTAATAATTCAGCATTCGCATTTTTTATCGCATCTACCGAAACATTATATTGTCTTGATAAGCTAAATAGTGTTTCTTTTGGCTGAACTAAATGTGTGGTTTTTTTAGAAGAAATAACAGCTTGTTTTTGTACAGTAGTTGTTGTTCCTATACTTGATGGTGGAATTAACAAAACGGTATCTTGCTTAATTCCGTTTTGAGAATCGGGATTTAATTTAAAAATATCGTATGGAGTTACATTGTATTTTTGGGCAATAATATTTACTGTATCGCCTTTTGCAACAGTATGTTTGATGTATTTTTCTTGTTTGGTTGCAGTAGTAACCGAAACACTTAATACTGTAAAAAGCAGTGAAAAAAGTATTCTTCTTTTCATGAAATTGAAATTTAGAATTAGCATGCTGTTGTTATTTTTGAGTTAAATTTAATTTATTTTTGAAAAGCATCAATCAATAGGTACAATAAAATATCAATTGACCATTCAAAAGTAAGAATTTAAACCATAATACTTACGAAAACTTACTACTTTCTTCCAATACCAAAATCTGTTCCTAAAATTTTATTCCCATTCTATAGTTGCTGGTGGTTTTGAACTAATGTCGTATACCACACGATTGACGCCTTTTACTTTATTAATTATTTCGTTGGAAATTTTCATTAAGAAATCATAAGGTAAATGAACCCAATCCGCCGTCATTCCATCGGTAGATTCAACAGCGCGAAGTGCAACCACTTTTTCATAGGTTCGTTCATCACCCATAACTCCAACACTATTTACTGGAAGAAGAATTGCGCCAGCTTGCCATACTTTGTCATACAAACCGTGTTCTTTTAATCCATTGATAAATACAGCGTCAACTTCTTGGAGAATTCTAACTTTTTCTGGCGTAATTGCTCCCAAAATTCGAATGGATAATCCTGGTCCTGGAAATGGATGTCTGCCCAAAAGTTCAGCATCAATACCTAACGTTTTGCCAACACGACGAACTTCATCTTTGAAAAGCATTCGCAGTGGTTCAACGATTTGAAGTTTCATAAAATCGGGCAAACCACCAACATTGTGATGCGATTTAATCGTTGCACTTGGACCTTTCACCGAAACTGATTCGATTACATCTGGATATATTGTTCCTTGTGCTAACCATTTTACATCTTCAATTTGGTGCGCTTCATCGTCAAAAACTTCAATAAAAACACGACCAATAGCTTTTCGTTTTGCTTCGGGTTCTTCAATTCCATCAAGTGCAGAAAGGAAACGCTCAGAAGCATCAACTCCTTTTACGTTCAATCCCATTCCTTTGTATTGATTCAATACGTTTTCGAATTCATTTTTACGAAGTAAACCATTATTAACAAAAATACAATACAAGTTTTCTCCAATAGCTTTGTTCAATAAAACTGCCGCAACGGTAGAATCAACTCCACCAGAAAGTCCAAGAACAACTTTGTCATTCCCAACTTTTTCTTGAAGTTCTTTTACACAATCGTCAACAAAAGCATTTGGCGTAAAGGATTGTTCCACTTTGGCAATTTTGACCAAAAAGTTTTCTAAAATTTGCTTTCCATCAACCGAGTGATATACTTCGGGATGAAACTGGATGGCATAAGTTGTTTCGCCTTCAATTCGATACGCTGCGTTCTCTACATCTTTGGTACTTGCAAGTCGAACACCATTGGTTGGCAATGTTTTAATAGTATCGCTATGACTCATCCAAACTTGACTATTTGGAGCAACTTTTTCTAGAAATTCTTCATCTTCTTTGATAAAAGATAAATTGGCTCTACCATATTCGCGAATGTTACTTGGAGCAACTTCACCACCATTGAAATGGGCTAAATATTGCGCACCGTAACAAACAGCTAACAATGGTTTTTTTCCACGAATTTCGGATAAATCGATTTTTAAAGCATCTTCAGCACGAACTGAATAAGGACTTCCGCCGAGGATAACCGCTTTGTATGGCGACAAATCTTTTGGATAATTGTTGTAAGGAAAAATTTCGCAGAATATATTTAATTCGCGAACGCGGCGAGCAATAAGTTGTGTGTACTGCGAGCCAAAATCTAAAATAAGTACGTTGTGTTGCATGCGCAAAAGTACTATTCCTTGTCGAAATTAAAAAAACTTTACCCTGATAATTTTCAAAAATGAGTTTTGGCAAAAAAAACGCATTTATTTAATTTCATTTCTAAATACTTTCAATAAATTTGCCGCTTATTTTTTAAAAACTTTGGAAAAAGAAATCGTTGTCATCACTGGCGGACCAGGAACTGGAAAAACTACCATAATCGATGCTTTAATCGAGCAAGGTTACTCGTGTTTTCCTGAAATTTCACGTCAAATAACTTTAGAAGCAAAAAAACAAGGTATCGAGCAACTTTTCTTAGAAAAACCATTGCTTTTTAGCGAACTTTTATTGGAAGGAAGAAAAAAACAATATCAAAGTGCGCTTCAAGACCAAGCCGAAATTATATTTTTAGACCGAGGAATTCCTGATATTTTGGCCTATATGCATTATATTGGCGATAGTTATCCTGCTTTTTTTGACGAAGCTTGCTCAGAAAACAAATATTCAAAAGTTTTTGTTTTACCACCATGGGAAGAAATCTATGAAAGTGATGAAGCACGATATGAAAATTTTGAACAAGCCAAATTGATTTTTGACCATTTAAAGGAAACCTATCAAAAGTACAACTACAATTTAATTGAAGTACCAAAAGGCACGATTGAAGAGCGAATTAAATTCATTCTAAATCATCTTGTTTAAGACCAGACTATTTATTTTATTGACTACTGTTTTTGTAAAAAAATAACTATTTTTGAAAAACAGAGAATAAATAAACATGTCTAAAGCATTAGAAATCCTAAAAAAATATTGGAAACACGACTCTTTTAGAACCGTTCAAGAGGAAATCATCAATGCTGTTCTCGAAGGCAAAGACACTTTGGCTTTATTACCAACTGGTGGTGGAAAATCAATTTGTTTTCAAGTTCCTACCATGATGAATGACGGATTGTGCTTAGTCATTTCGCCATTAATTGCTTTAATGCGAGATCAAGTTCAAAATTTACAAAACAAAGGTATAAAAGCCATTGCTCTAACTGGCGGAATTAACGAAAACGAGATTATCGATTTATTGGATAATTGCCAATATGGAAATTATAAATTCCTCTATCTTTCACCCGAGAGATTGCAAAACGATTGGATTTTAGAACGAATAAAAAATCTACCGATAAATCTAATTGCAATTGATGAAGCACATTGCGTTTCACAATGGGGTCATGATTTTCGCCCGGCGTATTTAAAAATAAATATGCTAAAAGATTTTTTTCCAAAAATTCCTTTTTTGGCTTTGACTGCAACGGCAACTGAGCGAGTTCAAAAAGATATCATTGAACAATTAAATCTAGACAATCCTGCCTTTTTTAAAAAATCGTTTAGCCGAGAAAATCTTGCTTATATGGTTTTTGAAGCTGAAGATAAACTACATTTGGCCGAGCAAATTCTGAAAAAAAATCCACAACCGTCAATTATATATGTAACCAACAGAAAAGCGTGTACTGATACTGTTTCGCAACTTGAAAGTTTAGGTTTTAAAGCTACTTATTATCATGGTGGACTTTTGCCTAAAGACAAAGAAAACCACATGAAGCTTTGGATGGACGAAAAAGTTCAAATTATGGTAGCAACCAATGCTTTTGGAATGGGAATTGATAAAGGAAATGTAAAAACCATAATTCATCTTCATTTACCAAGCAATTTAGAAAATTATTATCAAGAAGCTGGTCGAGCTGGACGGAATGGCGAAAAATCTTTTGCTGTTTTATTAGTTAATCCTTCGGATATTTTTCATGCCGAATCGCAATTTATCAGTATTTTACCCGATAAAGATTTTTTAAATTTAGTATATAAAAAACTCTGCAATTTCTTTAGAATTGGCTATGGCGAAGGAATTGACGAACAATTTAATTTTAATCTTCATCAATTTTGTACGCAATATAATTTGCCAACCCTAAGAACTTATAACGCTTTACAATTTTTAGACAATCAAGGAATTTTGTCAATTTCTCAAGAATTTTCAGAAAAAATAAGCATGCAATTCATTATTCCGTCCAAAGAAGTAATTCGATACATGAGTTTAAATCCTGACGATGAAGAAATTATCTTAACCATTCTTAGAACTTATCCTGGAATTCATGATATTCAAACATCGCTCAACACGCAATTGATTTCAAAAAAAGCGAATGTTCCTGAACTTAAAATTAGTCAATTACTAGAAAAATTAAAGGAGCGAAACATTATTGATTATGTTTCTAAAAAAAATGATACTTCTATAACATTTAACGAAGTTAGAGAAGACGACAAAACAATCAATCGAGTTACGAAACATCTCGAAACCCAAAATAAATTAAAAATCGAGCAACTTCAAGCGGTTTTAAAATATATTAATGACAAAAAAAGCTGCAAGAACACTTTACTTTTAGACTATTTTGGAGAAAAAACAGCAACCGATTGTGGCATTTGCTCTTTTTGTATTCAAAAAAAGAAGCCAACTAAAAACAATGCTTCATCCATATCGGAAAAAATAATTGAATTGCTAAAAATTCAAGATTTCAACGCAAGAGATATTCAAAAATTGACCAAATTTTCTAAAGACGATGTTATCTTTGCGCTTCAAACTTTAATGGAAAACGACAAAATAATTATTCAACCGAATAATTTATATACGTTAAAAAAATAATATGGAAAAATTACGAATTGTTTTTATGGGAACACCCGAATTTGCTGTTGGAATTTTGGACACCATTTTAAAACATAATTACGAAGTTGTAGGTGTAATTACCGCAGCTGACAAACCTGCCGGACGAGGTCAAAAAGTGAAATTTTCGGCAGTAAAAGAATATGCTTTGGCAAATAATTTGAATTTATTACAACCAACCAACTTAAAAGACGAACAGTTTTTAACCGAATTGAAAAATCTAAACGCCAATCTTCAAGTTGTTGTTGCCTTTAGAATGCTGCCCGAAGTCGTTTGGCGTATGCCTAAATTAGGAACATTTAACCTTCATGCTTCATTGTTACCAAATTATCGGGGCGCAGCACCAATCAATTGGGCAATTATCAATGGAGAAACCAAAACTGGCGTAACGACTTTCTTTATTGATGATAAAATTGATACTGGTGCTATGATTTTATCCAAAGAAATTGCAATTGATGAAAACGAAAACGCTGGAAATCTACACGATAAATTAATGGAATTGGGTAGCGAGGCTGTTGCTGAAACATTAACCGTAATTGAAAAAGGGAATGTTATAACAACCATTCAACAAGATTCATCTAAAATTAAAACAGCTTACAAATTAAATAAAGAAAACTGCAAAATAGATTGGACAAAAAGCGGTAACGAAATTCACAATTTAATTCGTGGTCTTTCTCCTTATCCATGTGCATGGTGTTTTTTTGAAGATAAAAACGAGCAATGGAATGTAAAAATTTATGATGCCACTTTTACCACAGAAAATCATAATCATCCAATTGGAAAAATTCAAACCACAAAAAGAGAACTAAAAGTTGCTGTTGCAAATGGCTACATTGAAGTTAAGAGTTTGCAATTTCCTGGAAAAAAGAAAATGTCAACTTCTGAATTATTAAACGGCATTAATTTTTCGGATGAAGCATACGTAAAATAAGGCATTGACAGCGATTTTAACCAAAAAAACTCGATAAAAAACAACGTTTATCAACAAATACCCAAAGTTATCAACAAAAACCTCAAAAAAACCCCAAAACACTTGCGTGATAAGGTATTCCTACTAAATTTGTTATCTTTAATTTAATGTTTAACCAACAATTAATAACTATTATTATGAACAAATCAGAATTAATCGATGCAATTGCAGCTGATGCTGGTATTACAAAAGCTGCTGCAAAATTAGCTTTAGAATCATTTTTAGGAAATGTAAGCGGAACTTTGAAAAAAGGTGGAAGAATTTCATTAGTAGGTTTCGGATCTTGGTCAGTATCTAAAAGAGCTGCAAGAGAAGGAAGAAACCCTCAAACTGGTAAAACAATCAAGATTGCTGCTAAAAATGTAGTTAAATTCAAAGCTGGTGCTGAATTAGACGGAGCAGTAAACTAATAAATAGTTTCACTTTACGATATTGAAGTCACATCATTTTTGGTGTGACTTTTTTTATTAGTGCAAAAAATATTAGATTATTTGAAAGTTTTTATTTAGCTTTATTAAAATTTCATCAAATGATATCAGAAAAATTAAAGAAAGGTTGTCTTTTAATTGCTGAGCCATCAATAATTGGTGACTTATCCTTCAATAGATCTGTAATACTTTTAGTCGATCATAACGACGAAGGTTCAGTTGGTTTCATCTTAAATAAACCGCTAAAATATAAACTTAGAGATTTAATTCCCGATATAGATTCTGATTTTAAAATCTACAATGGCGGACCTGTTGAACAAGATAATCTTTACTTTATTCACAACGTTCCTGATTTAATTCCAAATAGCATTGAAATCTCTAATGGAATTTTTTGGGGAGGCGATTTTGAAACTACAAAAGAACTTATCAACAATGGCAAAATCAAAAAGAAAAATATTCGTTTTTTCTTAGGTTATTCTGGCTGGAGCCAAGACCAATTAGACAATGAAATTCAAGCTAATTCATGGATTTTGTTAAAAAATATTTACAGAGACAAAATAATTGGCAAAGCCAAAAGTAGTTTTTGGAAAGAAAAAATCATTGAACTTGGTGGCGAATACTTGATTTGGTCCAATGCTCCAGAAAATCCAATTTTAAATTAGTTTATTTATTTTATCCAATAACTGAACAGAAAAAGTAGTTTTAAATTCTTTCTTTCTATATCTTGTTATAGGCTGAATCCCTTGAATTACATTAGTAATAAATAATTCATCTGCTTTCTGTAAATCAAATGGAGAAATAGTCTCTTCAGAAAATTCTATCTCTGGAAAATCTCTCATTATTCTTATAATTTGCTTACGCATAATTCCATTTAAACAACCTTCTGAAATTGGTGGAGTTATTAATTTATTTCCAGTAAGCATAAATAAATTTCCTGCAATTGCTTCTACAACATTCTTTTTATCATTTAACAACAAACAAGTATTTAAATCATTTTCTTTTGCAAAAATACTTGCAGTAACATTTAAAATCTTACTCGTTGTTTTTAACGTAGAAAGCAATTGAGCAGAAACAAAACTATCTTTGAACAAATCAACTTCAAAATAATCTTGAGTTATTTCATATTTTTTTGACGCTAAAGAAGTAGCTTCAATTATATAAGAAATCGAGTTTTGATTAGGCAAATACAAACCACCATCATTTCTAAAAATAGTAATTCTAACTCTAGCGGAATGACTACAATTAAGCGCATTAGTTAAAGAAATTACTTGATTTTCAAAAAATTCTAGCGTAAAATCCATTGGGATTTTCATTCTAACAATTCGCATAGAAGCCATTAATCTAAAATAATGATCTTCCGAGAAAAGAATTTTTCCATCAACTATTTTTAAAGTTTCAAAAATTCCATCGCCATACAAAAATGACCTATTTAATGATGTTATTAAAAAATTATCTTGAAGAAGTCCGTTAAAATTAATCATAAAAAATCCCGTTAAGTTTTTAGAACAAAACGGGACAAATATACCATTATAAAATAGAATTAATTGGAACCTATAACATGTTTTAAGTCAGAAACTTGATTTTCCCACAACAATTTCGCCTCTAATAATTCATCTTCAAAAGCAAAATCAACAACCATAAGTGAGACATCTTTAGTAATTTCGTCTTCAAGAATTCTTAACTCAAAATAATACTCTGTATCTTTCTTGTCGTCGTCTATCCATTTAAACTTTATTTTTTCACCCGTTTTCTTTGATGCCAATCGAGCATTTTCCTCTGTATCATCCCATATAAATGTAAAAAATTCACCTCTAGAATTCACATTATCAGCAAACCACTCTTGTAATCCTGATGGTGTAGAGATATATTGGTAAAGTAATTGTGGTGATGAGTTTATAGGAAACTCAAGTTCATATCGTATTTTGTTTTCCATAACCAGAAATTTTCGGAAATATATAGAATATAAAGTAAAAAAAAAACGTTTTTCTAAAAATAAAAAAAATAACTGTTTATTGTTTGCAACGATTAATTTTAATTTTATATTTGCACCCGCATTCAGGGAATGCTTTTTAATGGCGAGGTAGCTCAGTTGGTTAGAGCGCAGGATTCATAACCCTGAGGTCGAGAGTTCAAATCTCTCTCTCGCTACATTTAAAACTCCACTATTATACTAGTGGAGTTTTTTTTTATCTCTTTCCGTAACTTAAAATAGTACTTGTTTCCTTAGCTAGTATTTTTTTGATTTTTAAAACCTAAAAGAAATAATACACGTAAGTAGTTTCAGTTCAATTTGTATTAATTATTATTTAAAAATATTGTCATAGAAGAGTAATGCCTTTGCACAATTAAATAATCTATAACCTACAAAAGTTTATTTTTTTATGCATTTCATCGATTTTTTTAAGCCTTTTATCGATATTTTTAAAATAATTATATAGTTTTGGACTGTCAAAATTAATAACCGAAGAAATAAAACGCTTCAAAAAAAAACAACAAACCATAATTACCCCAAGAATTATGAAAAAATTATTACTTAGTTTAGAAAAGAAAAACTTATTCTTACTATTACTATTGCTTTCTGCAAACAGTTTTTCACAAGTCAACTTCAAAAATCAAGGTTTTGAAAGTTCAGTAGCCGATAACTACAGCTATACTGGTTCTTCATCTAGTGTTACCACTTCTACAACTACTTCAATG
>NZ_JACTAC010000056.1 GCF_014486675.1 Flavobacterium macrobrachii | reverse complement strand
GAACTCGGAAAGCTTTAACTTTATAGAAAGTCTTTTAAAACTTAAAAAACTTCTACTACACGCATTGCATTACCTTGAGCCAGTAAATAATCAACGGTATCTACTTTTTGGTAAAACTCGATACCTAAACACGCAATCACACTAACGCCAGCATCAGGAACTAATCCGCCAGGAGCGGTAGCCGTCAGCGTTATAGTTGTGCCGGTGTTGTTGATGGGTTGAATAGCACTATAGGAAGTAATCCCCAAACTATTTTGCTCTGGTGCATCAGGCTCATAGCTTAGTGTACTCTCGTCAAAACTATAATCCGACAACCAACCCACAGCAGCCGCAATACGGAAACCTGTAGCACCTGCGGGAGCATTGATAAAGTTTATTGGAATGAATGACGGAATAGTAAAGGTAATCTCCACACGGTCAGTATCTGAAGTAACCGTATAAGGAGCATTGAAAACCGAAGTAAAACTAATCTTCTCGTTAAGTTCTAAACCTTTAGCCTGTGTTTTGTTAGCACTCAGTGCAATAGGACGTTGTCCTCTTACGCCTGAAGCTCTTGCATTAATCGACTTGAATAGTCTGGTTAGAGAAGCGGTTAAAGTGCTACCGCCCATAGTCTGAATAACACTGCTTAGAGCAGTTCTAAATGCCTTACCTACTTTAGCAGCTCCGCCAAACTCGGCATTGTTCTCTCGGGTTCTTACGAAGTTCGAACCTGTTGCAATACGTTCCTTGGTCGGACCTCCTGCGGTTCTGGCCAAATACTCACCGTTAGAAGTATAAAAACTCATACCTCCAATGTTACCAACTAACTTGATAACGCCTTTTTGCTTACTCATGATCTAAATATTTAATGGTTACTAAAAAATGAGTAAAGCTGTCTTACATAGTATTGGTTTTAAGTTGATTACTACAAATAACGTGCCAACCAAAAAACAATACCCAAAGCAAGGGTAACTAAAAAACAACAATATAAAGCTAAAAAGTATTAGAAAAATTACTACTTTTACCTCACGTTCTTACAAGGAAAAAAGCAGTTTTTGTAGATTTTGGGAGATAGAAAAAAGAGAAAAGCGGTCAAAAAATCGAGTTAAGACATACAAGTATAAGTACAATGGCAAGGAGTTCCAAGACGAGTTGGGGCTTAACTTCTACGACTATGGAAATAGAAATTATGATGCGGCGATTGGGAGATTTTTCAATATGGACAGATTTGCTGAAAAATATTACCATTTAAATCCATATCAATATGGAGCTAACAACCCAATTATTTACAATGATATTAAGGGTGATAGTATACTAATATATTCTAAGCAAGATAAAGCACATGTCAAATATGACAATGGAAATCTTTATTCAAGGAATTCAAAAACAGGTAAATGGGAAACATATAATGGTAAAAACATTAAGATTGATAAGAACGGAAATAAAACAATTGGAGGATTTTTAGGAAAAGCAGTAGCCGCATTAGATAAAATTCGAAGTGGTAAAGCAGGAAAGGAATTAATAAGTGCAATACAGAATGACCCTAAATTTATTAGAATTGGCGAAGGAAAAAATCAGTCAGGAGGAACAGCAGGTGTTGTCAGTTGGAATCCGTCTAACACAAGAGGGGGACCAAATCAACAAGGGAGTACTAGTCGACCCGCTTATATTGGTTTAACACATGAATTAGGGCATGCTCTTGATGGTTTGGACGGAGTAGTCAACAATACGTCTATTGGTAACATAGGAGGAAGTAATGTTCCAGCTACTGAATATGAAGCTATGCATTGGGAAAATAGAGTAAGAGGTGAGAATGGCTTATCTTTAAGAACTCATTATGGTAATGATGCCAGTGGTAATGCTGTAGGTCAAATATTAAATTCTAATGGCTCTAGTAGTATTTATACTCAACAATTAGTAATTCCGACAACTCATTTAAATGCTCAATTTACGCCATCTGGTATACAAGTTACACCAATTTCAAGTACAACAACAATAGTTATTCCTTTTCAATACAAATAAAATCATGAGACATATGGTAATACTATTATTAGCTATTTTTATTCAAAATTCTACAATAATTAAACTTGAAGATTATTATTGTGGAGAAGGAGTTATTTTTGACAAGAGTGTAAAATATCCTTTTGTAGAATCTGATTACAAAGTAGGCTATACTCCGACAATAAATGATATTAAAAAGACAGAAACATACTTATTTAATAATTATTATGAGTATGAAACGAATGTCTTGGATAGTTTTAATTTGGATAAATCAAAATTTAAAAAGAAGTTTAAAAACCCTCTAAATGTTAAAAAAAAGTTTTTGAAATATAATAGACAGTATACTGGATTTATAGACAAATCAAACGATACTATTATTTATATTGGGTTGTTAAATTTTGAAAATAAAAAGTTAGCAAATAAAAATTTTGAAGGTTGGAAAGAAAATATTTTTTTTGGTTTCGATGGTTTTTATCAAAAAAATCAAAAAGCGTATTTATACAACATGAGTAAGAATAAATTTGTTTATAAGTTAGATAGATAATTTGGTAATGTATCAAATGGTAATGTCCCAAATTAGGACAGAACTTAAAAATAAAAATTAAATCATTGAAAAACAGTGTTTAGAGTAAAAACTAAATGCTGTTTTTTTGTTGTATAACTATATCTTTTGAAGATTGATAGTTTGTTAAAAAGCATAAAATAAGGATTTGATTTTGCTATGTGTATTAAATTAAGGCATTAGAATATCAAGAATTCAAATGATATCATTTTTAGCCCCGATGGAAGTGGAAATCCTCGAAGAGATTGAAATGAACAGCGGGAAAATAGACAGCAAGAAATCACTAACGATTCACTTCAAAAAAAGCATTATTGAAATTACTATTTGACTTTATCTAAAAAAGAAATTGTTAAATATTTCCTTTTTACGGTCAGTCTTCTACCTTTGTACTTCTGAATAAAGAAATACCATGAATAAATATAGTAAAAGACGAGAAGCACTTTTATATCATGCCAAACCAACACCAGGAAAAATTAAAGTGGTTCCAACCAAAAAATATGCTACCCAAAGAGATTTGTCGTTAGCCTATTCGCCAGGTGTTGCCGAACCTTGTTTGGAAATTGCTAAAGATGTAAACAACGTTTATAAATATACTTCCAAAGGAAATCTTGTAGCGGTAATCAGTAACGGAACGGCGGTTTTAGGTCTTGGTGATATTGGTCCAGAAGCGTCAAAACCCGTAATGGAAGGAAAAGCATTGTTGTTTAAAATCTTTGCTGATATTGATGTTTTTGATATTGAAGTGGGAACAAAAGATATTGATGCTTTTATTGAAACCGTAAAAAATATTGCGCCAACTTTTGGTGGAATTAATCTTGAAGATATTAAAGCGCCTGAGTCGTTTGAAATTGAAAGACGATTGGTGGAAGAGTTGAATATTCCGGTGATGCACGATGATCAGCATGGAACAGCAATTATTTCTTCGGCGGCATTGATAAACGCACTCGAATTAGCAGAAAAACAACCCGAAAACGTGAAAGTTGTTATTTCTGGCGCAGGTTCGGCAGCGTTAGCTTGTGCGAATTTGTATTTGCTTTTAGGCGTAAAAACCGAAAATATTATTATGTTCGACAAAGATGGTGTGCTTTCTTCTGAAAGAACCGATTTGTCTGATTTACAAAAAAGATATACTGCTGGAAAACCAGGAACAACTTTAGCAGAAGCGATGAAAAATGCCGATGTTTTCCTTGGATTATCGGCTGGAAATATCGTTTCTCCAGAAATGCTTTTGTCGATGGCAAAAAACCCAATCGTTTTTGCGATGGCAAATCCAATTCCAGAAATTGATTATGATTTGGCCATTGCAACTCGTGATGATATTATCATGGCAACTGGTCGTTCTGATCATCCTAATCAGGTGAATAACGTATTAGGTTTTCCTTATATTTTCCGTGGCGCATTGGATGTTCGTGCAACCAAAATTAACGAAGCAATGAAAATGGCAGCGGTTCGTGCTTTGGCAGCTTTGGCAAAAGAATCGGTGCCAGAACAAGTGAATATTGCCTATGGCGAAACGAGATTGAATTTTGGAAGAGAGTACATCATTCCAAAACCATTTGATCCAAGATTGATAGCCGTTGTTGCGCCAGCAGTTGCAAAAGCTGCTATGGAAAGTGGCGTGGCATTGAACCCAATTTCCGATTGGGTAAAATATGAAGAAGAACTTCTTGACCGATTAGGTTCTGATAATAAAATGGTTCGTTTGTTAACTAATAGAGCGAAAACGGAACCAAAACGAGTGGTTTTTGCCGAAGCCGATCATTTGGATGTCTTGAAAGCAGCTCAAATTGCGCACGAAGAAGGAATCGCCAAACCAATTTTATTAGGAAATAAAGAAGTGATTTTGGAACTAAAAGAAGAACTTGGCTTTGATGCTGATATTCCAATTTTTGATCCAAAAACCAATGAAGAAGACAAACGTAGATTAGAATATGCTCAGATTTTTTGGGAAGCAAGACAACGCAGAGGAATTTCGTTGCTCGATGCTCAAAAATGGATGCGCGAACGCAATTATTTTGCTGCAATGATGGTCAATCATGGCGATGCCGATGCTATGGTTTCGGGATATTCTAGAAGTTATCCATCTGTAGTAAAACCTTTGATGCAATTAATTGGCAAAGCGCCAGGAATTTCGTTGATTGCTACGACCAATATGATGATGACCAATCGCGGACCAATGTTTTTATCCGATACTGCGATAAATCCAAATCCAACAGCAGATGATTTGGCAAAAATTGCTTTGATGACTGAAAAAACAGTTAGAATGTTTGGAATGGAACCTGTTATTGCCATGGTTTCGTATTCTAATTTTGGTTCTTCTTCAAATGAAAGTGCTACTAAAGTTAGAGAAGCGGTTGCTTATCTTCATAAATATTATCCCGATTTAATAGTGGATGGCGAAATTCAAACGGATTTTGCTTTAAATTCAGATATGCTAAAAGAGAAGTTTCCTTTTTCAAAATTGGCTGGAAAGAAAGTCAATACCATGATTTTTCCTAATTTAGAATCGGCAAATATCACCTATAAATTACTAAAAGAACTCTATAAAGTAGATTCTATTGGTCCGATTATGCTAGGAATGGAAAAACCAGCTCATATTTTCCAACTGGGTGCAAGCGTAGAAGAAATGGTCAACATGGTAGCAGTAGCAGTAGTTGACGCACAAGAAAAAGAAAAAAGAAGAAAGATGATTCAAGTAAATTTATAGATTTTTTTAACATTAGTTCAAGTAAAAACACTCAGTTAGAGAAATTTATTATATTTGAAATGACTTTTTAATCAAAATGATAGCACATATTCAAGGCAAATTAGTAGAAAAAACACCAACCGAAGTTGTGATTGATTGCAACGGAGTTGGGTATCATATTCATATTTCTTTGCATACCTATTCTTTATTACCAGCAACCGATTTTATCAAGCTTTTTACTTTTTTACAAGTAAAAGAAGACTCGCATTCGCTTTTTGGTTTTGTAGAAAAATCAGAGCGCGAGTTGTTTAAATTATTGCTCTCCGTTTCGGGAATTGGAGCCAATATTGCTAGAACAATGTTGTCTTCATTGGATCCAAAGCAAATTATTCATGCTATTGGTAGTGGTGATGTTGCAACAATTCAGTCTATTAAAGGAATTGGAGGTAAAACAGCGCAGCGCGTAATCTTGGATTTAAAGGAAAAAGTGTTAAAAATCTATGATTTGGATGAAATTTCGATTTCTTCACACAATATTAACAGAGAAGAATCGTTATCTGCCTTGGAAGTTTTAGGATATCAACGAAAAGCATCTGAAAAAATTGTCGATAAAATTATCATAGATAATCCGTCGGCAACCGTTGAAACGATTATCAAACAAGCCTTAAAAAATTTATAATTTTTGGAAACAAATTACCATACTTTTTTTTCAAATAGACTAATTAAAATTGTTTTAGTACTAATTTCTTTAGTTAGTACAAATGCATTTTCACAAGTTGAAGAAGATGATAAACCCAAAGACTCTGTTGGATATAAAACTGGTAGAGTTGAAATTGGTAATCCTAATAGTATTGTCAATGCCTATACCTATGATCCAATAACTAATCGATACATTTATACTAGTACTTTTGAAGGTTTCAATATTAATTATCCTATAATCTTAACTCCAAAAGAGTATGAAGAATTGGTGCTTAGAGAGTCGATGCGTTCTTATTACAAGCAAAAATCAAAAGCCATTGATGGAAGAGGAACCGAAGCGGATAAGAAAGATTTGTTGCCAAGATATTATGTAAATTCAGGATTTTTTGAAACGATATTTGGTTCTAATACTATTGATGTAAAGCCAACTGGTTCGGTTGAAATGGATTTAGGGGTTCGATATACCAAACAAGATAATCCAGCATTTTCTCCAAGAAATAGAGCGCAAACTACCTTCGATTTTGACCAAAGAATTTCAATGAGTTTGATGGGAAAAGTGGGAACACGATTAAATGTTAATGCTAATTATGACACCGAGTCAACATTTGCTTTCCAAAATCTAATCAAACTTGAATATGCGCCAACCGAAGACGATATTATTCAAAAAATTGAAGTTGGTAACGTTAGTATGCCTTTAACGAATTCATTGATTCGTGGTGCGCAAAGTCTTTTTGGGGTTAAAGCACAATTCCAATTTGGAAAAACTACTATTACAGGAGTTTTCTCAGAACAAAAATCACAAACCCGTTCTGTAACAGCTCAAGGAGGTGGAACAATTCAAGATTTTGAATTATTTGCTTTAGATTATGATGCAGATAGGCACTTTTTTCTTTCGCAATATTTTAGAAATAAATATGATAGAGCGCTTGAAAATTATCCTTTCATAAATAGTAGAGTTCAAATAACTAGAATTGAAGTTTGGGTTACAAACAAGCAAAATAGAGTCAATGGAACAAACAATAATTTAAGAAATATTATTGCACTACAGGATTTGGGTGAAGGAAAATTAAACGCAATTTCAGATAACGATGTGGTTGCAATTTCAAATCCACCAGCAAATTTCTTTTTAACCCCAACCGAGTTAGCACCAGATGTTCTGCCTGACTCAGAAGGAGATTTACCTTCAGATAATAGAAACAATAGATACAATCCTGGTAGAATTGCTGAACCCAATTATTTGCTGAAAAGTGAGATTAGAGAAGTTGTAACAGCCAGCCAAGGATTTCAAAATACTGGAGTAAGCGAAGGAACGGATTATGCAAAACTAGAGAATGCAAGAAAATTAAATCCAAACGAATATACTTTTCATCCTCAGTTAGGATATGTTTCATTGCAACAACGATTGGCTAATGATGAAGTTTTAGCTGTAGCATATCAATATACCATTGGTGATCAGGTATATCAAGTTGGAGAATTTGGAACTGATGGAGTAGAGTCTACTTCAGTTTCAGGAACAGCAGACGATCCAAATGTTTCAACAAATTGTTTGATTTTAAAAATGCTGAAAAGTAGTTTGACCAATGTTAATGCGCCGATTTGGAACTTAATGATGAAAAATATTTATCAAATTCCGGGAGGTTTTCAACTGCAACAAGAAGATTTTCGTTTCAACATTCTTTATACAGATCCATCGCCTATAAATTATATTTCTCCGGCAAATTCCTCAACTCCACTTCCCGTTGGAGTTGCAGAAACACCATTGATTAAAGTTTTTAATGTTGATAAACTAAATTTCAACAATGATCCACAAAATGGAGGTGACGGTTTCTTTGATTTCTTTCCAGGATTGACAGTAGATCAGCAAAATGGTAGAATTATCTTTACTACTGTAGAACCTTTTGGTCGACATTTATTCGAAAAATTAAGAACGAATGGCGGTGAAGATTACTTTGAAGATTATGAAGCGACAAATTTACCTACTACAAATACATTTAACTCTAACCAAGCTAAATATGTGTTCAGAGAAATGTATAGAACAACTCAAGCAGCAGCCTTACAAGATGCGTCAAGAAATAAATTTCAACTGAAAGGTCGTTTTAAATCAGCAGGTGGAGATGGAATTCCAATTGGAGCATTTAATGTACCAAGAGGTTCAGTTGTGGTAACTGCTGGAGGAAGAGTTTTAGTGGAAGGGGTTGACTATAGTGTAAATTATCAAGCAGGAAGAGTTCAAATTCTTGATCCATCATTAGCCAATACACCTGTAGAAGTTTCTGTTGAAAATAATGCAACTTTTGGTCAACAAACTCGCAGATTTATGGGTATAAATGTTGAACACAAGTTTTCTGATAAATTATTGGTTGGAGGAACGTTTATCAAGATGACTGAAAGACCTTTTACAAATAAATCTAACTATGGTCAGGAGTCAGTTAACAATACAATTTTTGGTTTCAATGCTAACTATTCTACAGAAGTTCCTTTCTTAACTAGATTAGCCAATAAATTACCAAATATTGATACCGATGTGCCTTCAAATTTATCTTTGCGTGGAGAAATTGCATTCTTAAAACCAGAGGCTTCTAAGAATGATCAATTTGATGGTGAGTCTACAATCTATGTTGATGATTTTGAAGGTTCACAGACAACTATTGACATGAGAGCGCCACTTTCTTGGTCATTGTCAAGTGTTCCTGAGTTTCCAACAAATCCTTCTCCTGGAACTGTGCCATATAATTTTAATTCTAATGCATTAGATTTAACCTATGGCTACAAAAGAGCAAAGCTGAATTGGTACAGTATCGATCCAACAATTTATGTTCAAACTCCGAGCGATATAGGTAATGATGGAATTTCATTAAATTCAACTAGAAGAATTTTAAATAGAGAGTTGTATCCAAATCTTGATCAAACTATAGGGCAAAGTCAAGTAGTTAACACGTTAGATTTAACTTATTATCCTGCAGAACGCGGACCATATAATTTTGATCCAGCTGGAGCTACAGCTGATTTTGTAAATCCAGCACAAAATTTTGGAGGAATAACAAGGGCAATAAATTCAACAAATTTTGAGCAAAGTAATGTGGAATACATTCAGTTTTGGATAATGGATCCTTATTATTCTGGAACTTCAAATCCTGATTTGAATGCTGAAAACCCTCTGAATACCGGAAAAATTTATTTCAATTTAGGCGAGGTTTCCGAAGATGTTTTAAAAGATGATAGAAAGCAATATGAAAATGGATTACCATCCAATTCTAATTCTCAAGCACTTACTAGTTCTACAGCTTGGGGAAAAGTTCCATCATCACAGTCATTAATTTATGCTTTTGATGTTGATGGAGCAAATAGGTCATCGCAAGATGTTGGATTTGATGGATTAAATGATCAAGAAGAAGTAGGACTTCAAGGAATGGATCCGGTGTTTGCATCCTTGCCTGATCCTGCAGGAGATAATTATCAGTACTTTTTGAATGCTTCTGGAGATGTTTTCCAACGCTATAAAAATTATAACGGTGTACAAGGAAACTCGCCAGTTGATGTCTCGGATACCAATAGAGGTTCAACTACACTTCCAGATGTTGAAGATATCAATAGAGATAATACCATGAATACTATCAATGCATATTATGAATACAGCATTGATATTAAACCAGGAATGACAGTTGGTACAAATTTTATTACTGATGATAACCCAACCACAGTATCAAATCTTCCTAATCAAAAATCAATTGACGCGAGATGGTTACAATTTAAAATTCCGGTAAAAGAGTTTCAAAACAAGGTTGGAAATATTTCAGATTTTCGTTCCATCAGATTTATGAGAATTTTTGTTACAGGATTTACAGAACCAATCACTATTCGTTTTGGAGCATTAGATTTGGTTAGAGGTGAATGGAGACGTTATGAAAATTCATTCCAAACCACAGATAACAATCCTGCTGATGATAATACAAATTTTGATGTGCTTTCTGTTAATATACAAGAAAATGCAAGTCGAAGACCAATTCCTTATGTAACACCACCAGGAGTTGTAAGAGAGCAAATTGCAAATGGTAACGATATTGTAAATCAAAATGAACAATCCTTGTCATTGAGAGCTTCTGGAGAAGGTCTTGAAGTAGGCGACTCAAGAGCAGTGTTTAAAAATGTTAGTTTGGATATGCGCCAATTTAACAAATTAAAAATGTTCCTTCATGCTGAAGCGCTTCCATCACCAACGGATCCAACTCCATTACAGGATGATCAAATGGCGGCTTTCATTCGTTTAGGAAATGACTTTACAGATAACTTCTATGAAGTACAAATTCCGTTAAAAGTTACCGCTGAAACAGCAAGAAATCCCGAAGAAATTTGGCCAGAAATAAACGAATTGGATTTGCCTATAGATTTGTTGACTAAATTGAAAGTACTTGCATTAAGTGCTGATCCATCTGAATTTGTTGATGGAATTCTTTATCGAAATGATGTAGAACTAAATCCTGATTTAGCATCTAACACCAATCGCGGACCTTTAAGAATTGGTGTGAAAGGAAATCCAAATTTTGGTTTGGTTAGAACGTTGATGGTCGGAATAAGAAATATTTCTGCCCAAGATGGCGTGAAAGGTGAAGTTTGGTTTAATGAGCTTCGTCTGGCTGATATGAACAACAAAGGTGGAATGGCAGCGGTTATTAATATGGATGCAAACATGGCCGATTTTGCAACTGTTTCTGCAACTGGAAGAAAAAGTACAATCGGATTTGGAGCATTAGAAGAAGGTCCAAACGAAAGAAGTAGGGAAGATGTTTTACTCTACAATATTGTATCTAATTTTAGTTTAGGAAAACTATTGCCAAAAAAATGGGGAATAAACTTGCCGTTCAATTACGCTATCGGTGAAGAAACAATTACTCCAGAATACGATCCATTCAATCAAGATATAAGACTACAACAATTATTAGATAATACAACTGATGCTGCCGAACGAAGAAATATTGAAGATAGAGCGTTGGATTATACAAGAAGAAAAAGTATCAATTTTATTGGTGTTAAAAAAGACCGAGCACCAGAGCAAAAAGCTCGAATTTATGATCCAGAAAATCTAACCTTGTCTTACTCTTACAATGAAGTTAAGAAGCAAAATTATGAGATAGAAAATTCTATTGATCAACAAGTAAATGCAACGGTTGATTATACTTATACTTTTCAACCTAAAACTCTTGAACCATTCAAGAAAACAAAATTCATGAAGAAAAGTAAATACTGGCAAATGCTTAGTGATTTTAACTTCAATTATTTACCTACCAATATTTCTTTTAGCTCAAGTATAATTAGACAATACAACAAACAACAGTTTAGACAAGTTGATGTAATTGGTCTACCTATCGATCCATTATACAGAAGAAATTATATGTATAATTATCAGTATGGATTTAATTATGCAATTACAAAATCATTGAAAGTTAACTACTCAGCTTCAACAAGAAACTTAGTGCGAAATTACATAGACGAAAATGGTGATCCAGATGACAGTTTCAATGTTTGGACCGATTTTTGGAACATTGGAACGCCAAATCAACATAACCAACAATTAGTGGTTAACTACGATTTGCCAATCAATAAATTACCTATTTTATCGTTTGTGAAATCTACTTATTCTTATACAGGAGATTTTAGTTGGACACGTGCTTCATTAGCAGTTTCTCCGCTTGTTATAAACGGTCAAGAATTTGATTTAGGAAATACAGTCCAAAATGCTGGTTCTCATAGAATCAATTCTACTTTTAACATGACAACTTTTTATAAGTATATTGGTTTAGGACCAAAAACAAAAACGGCTCCACCAAAAACATCAGCTCCAAAACCTGGTGAAAAAATTACTGCAAAACCTCAAGTTGCTCAGACTGAAAACGTCTTTCTAGAAGGTTTAAAAGGAGTATTAACTAGCGTAAAAAATGTTCAAATCAACTACACTAGAAACGAAGGAACTTTACTTCCTGGGTTTTTACCAAGCATTGGTTTCTTTGGAACTTCAAAACCAGGACTTGGATTCGTGTTTGGTGATCAAGCAGACGTTCGTTATGAAGCGGCTAAAAACGGTTGGCTGACTACATACGAAGACTTCAATCAAAACTATACACGCGTTGTCAACAAAACACTTGACATGACGGCAAACATTGATTTATTCCCTGATTTTAAAATCGACTTAACAGCCAATAGAACTTTTGCCGAAAATTTCTCTGAACAATATGATTTAGAAAATGGTGTTTACAATTCTCGTTCACCATATAGTTTTGGAAACTTTTCCATATCAACAGTAATGTTAAAGTCAGCATTTAAGGTAAGTGATGAAAATTTCTCTTCTACTTTTAATGATTTTAGAGGAAATAGAATTATCATTGCCGATAGATTAGCTGAACAATATTATGGAAATACTACTTATGCTAGAGATGCAGAAGGGTATCCTGTTGGTTTCGGTAAAAATAGTCAAGCCGTTTTATTACCCTCGTTTTTAGCTGCCTATACAGGATTATATACATCTGGAGCAAACGACTCGGCAAAAGATATCTCTTTGGGCTCATTGCGAAATATTCCTATTCCAAACTGGACAGTGAAATACACTGGATTAATGCGTTATAAATTCTTTAAAGATACCTTTAAACGTTTTTCAATTCAACACGCTTATAGAGCATCTTACACTTTAAATTCATTCCGTTCAAATTTAGAATTCGATAGAAATAACCCTGCTAAATTAGATGCTGGTGGTAATTTTCAAAACCAAACCATTGTAGGGAATGCAAATCTAGTGGAACAATTTAATCCGCTTGTGAGATTAGATTTTGAAATGAAAAACTCATTAAAAGTACTTGCTGAAATGAAAAAAGATAGAAGTTTATCATTAAGTTTTGATAATAATCTTTTGACAGAAGTACAAGGTTTAGAATATATTATTGGTTTTGGATATCGATTTAAAGATGTAATTTTTTCTTCAACACTAGCCGATAATCCTACTGGAATCATTAAAAGTGATATCAATATGAAAATCGATTTCTCCTATAGAAATTCCAAAACTATAGTGAGATATTTAGACTATGACAATAATCAATTAGGTAATGGACAAAACATTTGGTCAGCAAAATTAACAGCAGATTATTCGTTTAGTAAAAACCTAACGGCCATTTTCTTCTATGACCATTCGTTCTCAAAACCAGTAATTTCTACATCGTTCCCGTTAACCAATATTAGAGCTGGATTTACATTGCGATATAATTTTGGAAATTAATGATTTTTTAAACGATTAGTTTTATAAATCAATTTAGAAATAATACTTTTGAGGAAATTTTAATTACTAAACAAAATGAACATACCAGCTAATTTAAAATACACTAAAGACCACGAATGGGTTGCAATTGATGGCGATACGGCTACAGTAGGAATTACAGATTTTGCCCAAAAAGAACTAGGCGATATCGTTTATGTAGAAGTTGAAACTCTTGACCAAACTTTAGATAGAGATGAGGTTTTTGGAACAGTTGAAGCTGTTAAAACAGTATCCGATTTGTTTTTACCTTTAACGGGTGAAATCGTTGAGTTCAATGAAGAATTAGAAACAACACCAGAAAACGTTAACAACGATCCTTATGGTAAAGGTTGGATGATTAAAGTAAAAATTTCTGATACTTCAGAAATCGACCAACTATTATCTGCAGATGATTATAAAGCACTTATCGGAGCATAAAACCTTTTGGTTTTTAACTGCGCTGGGTTGGACAATCTTTGTTGCTTTTACGTGTTTAATAAATTCTAATGATTTACCTTCCATTGAAATAGAAGTTATAGGAATAGATAAAATAATTCATTTTCTGTTTCACTTTATTTTTACATTACTTTGGTCGATATATTACTTCAGTAAAGAAAAAAAAGTAACTCAAAAAAGACTAACTACCATTGTAATTATTTCATTACTTTTTGGTATTATCATAGAATGGTTGCAAGCTAGTTTTACGCTAACAAGACAAGCCGATGTGTTAGATATAATCTTCAATTCAGGAGGAGCAATTTTAGCAGGATTGATAGTCTATCTTACTTTAAAAAAGTATCCTATTGCAAATACTTAAATAAAAAGTCCCATTTCGATGGGATTTTTCTATTTTTATACCTTAAATTTCGTTCGATTAATCTCTACTTATGAATATCAAGCAATATCTTGACTCTACTTATCTAAAAACGCCTGAACAAGCTAGACTCTCAGAAACCGAAAACGCTATCATTGTTGAACAATTTATTCAAGAAGCTATCGATGAAGACTTTAAATTAATTATGATTCGTCCTAGTGAAGTAAAAAAGGCTCGAAAAATGATTGATGACCAAAAATCTAAAGTACTAGTTGGAACTGTAATTTCTTTTCCCGAAGGAACAAATTCACTAGAAGAAAAACTAGACGAAGCCCAACAAGCGGTTAATGATGGTGCAGATGAACTAGATTATGTTTGCAATTATAACGCCTTTAAAAATGGGGATATAAATTTAGTAAAAAAAGAAATTATTGAAGGAACAAAATTGGCTTTTCAAAATCATAAAGTGGCCAAATGGATTATAGAAGTTGCAGCTCTAACCGATGCACAAATTATTCAAATTTGCGCATTGATTAAAAATGTTGTTATTGCAAATTTCAAAGAAGATTGTTATCCAAATGTATTTGTAAAATCATCCACAGGTTTTTATACAACGGAAAACGGATTACCAAATGGCGCAACAATCCCTTCAATAATTATGATGATTGAAAATGCTTCGCCTTTACCCATAAAAGCAGCTGGAGGAGTTAGAACCTATGATGATGTTGTAGAAATGATACAGCTAGGAGTGAAAAGAATTGGAACTTCAGCGGCAAAAACAATTGCTGACGGACAAGTTTCTAAAGAAAATTATTAAAATTAGAATTCTATCATGAATAAATTAATTGTCTTACTATCGATTTTTCTTGGATGGGTTGCCAATGCCCAGCAAGAAAATACCATTTCTGAAAAATTTCCAATTTTTCCTGAGTGCGAAAATCAACAAGGAACTGAATTAGAAGCCTGTTTTTACAACACAGTTCACGACTTTGTATTCAATAATTTCAAAGTTTCAGACGAATTACAAGGCAAAAATTACAAAGGCAATGTTATCGTACTTTTCGAAGTAACGAATGAAGGAAAATTTGTCGTGCAATATATTGATGCTAACGAAAAAGAGTTAATTGAAGAAAGCAAAAGAGTTTTTGGATTGTTACCAAAAATTACTCCACCAAGCTATAACGGAAACCCAACGTATGTAAAATATACTATCAAATTTACAATTCCGTTACAAAGTAGAGCTCAAATTCAAGAAGCAAAAGAAACTGAAAAAGCAGCTCTACAAAATTCAAAAAAATACATTCCAAGTAATGTGAAAGAACTAAACGAAGTTGACGGGATTCAATACAAAACATTCGAAAATCCGCAGTTTTCAAGTCATTTGAATATTCCATTTTCGCATAGTTATTATGCGCAATTCGATGACGAAATGAATGTTGTAGGAACCAATAATCATACAAGTTCAAAACCTTATTCGTTTGCTGATGTTTCAAAATATTACAATGTAAAAGAAGAAACTCAAAAATTGTATAAAAACAAGTCAGGTTGGTGGGGAAAAAAACTTTGGAACGAAAATCTAGTGGCCATGCAAGGCGAAGACTATTGGTTTACGCTAAACCCAATTCTAGATTTACAATTAGGAAGAAGTCAATCCGATGTTTCGAATAGTACTTTTGTCAATACACGAGGAATTCAATTTAACGGGGGTTTAGGCAAAACGGTCAATTTCACTACCACTATTTATGAAAGTCAAGGTCGATTTGCAGGCTATTTTAATCGATTTGCTGAATCAATAAAACCTTCAGGCGGAAATCCAGCTATTATTCCTGGAATTGGAATTGCTAAAGATTTTAAAACCGATGCGTATGATTTTCCTTTAGCAGAAGCTAATTTAGCCTTTACACCAAGTCAATTTTTTAATCTGAATTTAGGTTATGGCAGAAACTTTTTAGGCGATGGATATCGTTCACTTTTATTAAGCGATGGCGCAAGTCCATATCCTTATTTTAAAGTTAACACCACTTTTTGGAAAATAAAATATACCAATATATATACTTGGTTAAAAGACGTTCGACCAGAAGTTACTGTAGATAGAACGTATGCAACCAAATATGTAGCTAGCCATTATTTGAGTTTGAATGTAACCAATCGTTGGAATTTAGGATTGTTTGAATCGGTAGTTTGGACCGATCAAAACAACCGTGGTTTTGATATGAGTTTTGTAAACCCAATTATTTTTTATCGTGCTGTTGAATTTTCTTCGTCTTCTAGAAGTGGAAATGCTTTGTTGGGTTTAACATCAAAATACAAATGGAACAATCAAATCAATTTTTATGGACAATTTTTACTTGACGAATTTTCGTTAAACGATGTAAAAGCTGGGGATAAAAGTTGGAAAAATAAATTTGGTTACCAATTAGGAGCAAAATATTATCATGCGTTCAAAGTGAAAAATTTGTTACTACAGTTAGAATACAATCACGTTCGACCTTATGTGTATGCACATAGCGAAGCAATAACCAATTATGGACATAACAATCAAAGTTTAGGACACAATTGGGGAGGAAATTTCAAAGAAGTAGTTGCCATTGCTCGTTATTTTAAAGGAAGATATTTTGCCGATGCTAAAATTACTTTCGGACAACGCGGATTAGATTTTAATACTACTGAAGATAGTTTTAATTATGGCGGAAACATCTACTTGGATTATGATGTAGACCGACCTTTTGACACTGGAGTTACTGTTGGTCAAGGAAATAAAACCACTATTTTCATCGCCGATTTACAAGCTGGTTATTTAATAAATCCATCAACCAACATGAAATTATTTGGAAGTTTAATCTATCGTAGTTTTGATCCAACAGCTGATACAGCTTCAGCTTTTAAAGAGAACACCACTTGGTTTTCATTAGGTTTGCGATGTGATATATTCAATTGGTATTTTGATTACTAAGAAATTAAAAACAATTAAATACATTAAATTTGTTAAAACTCTTTAATTAGTATTTTACTAAAACAACCAACCACCAACTATGAAAAAAACATATTTTACTTTAAGTTTGATGTTAGTGCTAACGGCAAATTATGCTCAAAATAGTGTAACAGCAAAAGCGGATAAACTTTTTGAAAGTTATCAATATGTTGCTGCTATAGAAGAATACACTAGACTTGCAGAGAGTAAAAACGCAAGTGAATACATATACAAGCAATTAGCTGATAGCTATTATAATGTATTTGACTCCGCAAATGCTGCTAAATGGTATGCAAAAGCAACTTCCAAAGGAAAATCCGATGCCGAAACCTATTATCGTTATGCTCAAACATTGAAGATTTTAGGAAAATATCAGGAAGCCAATAAACAAATGGATGTTTTTGCCAAAATGATGCCTTCGGACGCTAGAGCAAAAGAACATCTAGCCAATCCAAATTATGTTCCAAGTTTAGCCAACAATTCAAAACTTTTTGAAGTAGCACAAACCAATATTAATAGCAAAGGGCAAAGTGATTTTGGAGCAATAGTAACCAATGATAATACATTGTATTTTACGAGTACCAGAAACAGTTCAAACAAAACAGATAATTGGAATAAGCAACCATATTTGGATATTTATCAAGCAACAAGAGACGAAAAAGGTGTTTTTTCTGAACCTGTTCAAGTAAAAGAGTTGAATACACCTTTTCATGATGGACCAATTACGCTAAGTGCTGATGGCAAAACAATGTTTTTTGCTCGCGATGGACACAGCGAAGGTCAATATGAAAAAAATAAAAAAAGCAATATAAAAGTAGGCCAACAAGGTATTTATAAAGCTACTAAAGTTGATGGCAAATGGACTAATGTAGAAGCATTACCATTCAATAGTACAAGTTATTCATTTACAAATCCAAGTTTAACTAACGATGGAAAGACCTTGTATTTTGCCTCAAATATGCCAGGTGGATTTGGAGAATCAGACCTGTGGAAAGTTTCAGTTGAAACCAATGGATATGGGAAACCTCAAAATTTGGGACCAAATATAAATACAGCAGATAGAGAAAATTTTCCTTTTATTACCGAAGATAATATACTTTATTTTGCCACAACAGGAAGACAAGGATTAGGTGGTTTTGATATTTATAAAATGGATTTAAGTAATAATACAACTGCCCAAAATGTTGGAAAACCTGTGAATAGTGAGAAAGATGATTTCTCTTTTAGTTTTAATACTAAACTAAATGTTGGATACTTTTCGTCCAATAGAAATGGGAATGATGTTATTTTCTCTGCTATCCCAATTTGTAAAGCAGAAGCTGTCGTAATTGTTTCTAATGTAAAAACAAAAGCACTTTTAGCTAATGCAGATGTTGCAATTTTAGATGTAAAAGGAAATGTAATTGCTACTGAAAAAACAAATTCAGAAGGAAAAGTAAAATATCCTATTGAATGTAATTTAGGTTATGGATTGAAAGTTGCTGCTCAAAATTTTGAATCAACTTCCTCTGCTGTAAAAATAGATAAAGCTGGAATTGCAACAGTAGAAGTTGCATTAAAACCGCTTGAAGTTGTTATTACAGATAAAGAGGTAATTTTAAATCCAGTTTACTTTGAATATGATAAGAGTAACATTACTGCTCAAGGTGCAACGGAGTTGGATAAGCTAGTTAAAGTAATGAAAGATAATCCATCAATGGTTATTTTTGTTAAATCGCATACTGACTCTAAAGGTGGAGATGATTACAATCTAAAATTATCCGAAAGAAGAGCGCAATCTACAGTGCAGTATTTAATTTCAAAAGGAATTTCTCAAGGTAATATTTCTGGAAAAGGATTTGGAAGCACGGAACAAAAAATTAAATGTGGAACCAATTGTACCGAACAACAAGATTCTCAAAATAGACGTTCTGAGTTTTTAATTGTTAAAAAGTAGTAATCCGATTAAACTTATTCTAATAATAAATCGAATTAACTACATTGTAAAACTGCTATATTTTCTTTGAAGCTTCAGATCATTCTTCTCAATATAATTTTTTATGGCAATTTCCTTAAACAAGTCAATAACTTATTGAAATTTAGTATCAAAGTTGTTTGTGAATTATATACTTGCCACTCTTGCAGTAGTGATCAATAGATTAAAAAAAACCACTCAATTTTGAGTGGTTTTTTTGTGGAGTCGCCGAGAGTCGAACTCGGGTCCAAACAAGGAAGCAAAGAGCTTTCTACACGCTTATTTTCTGATTAGATTTTCGATAGTTGGCTAGGTCAGAAACAACCACAAACTACTTAGCTTTATCAGTGTCAAAATGGATTTAAAGCTTTACCATTTCTAGGTTTATTTTTACGGTTTACCTAAATCAAGCGCCACAAACCAAGGCTTTTGAGGTAAATCTAGCTTTCCAACCTTGTTGGAACTAGGCAAATCTTACTATAATTCAGATTAAGCAGCTAAAGCGTAATTATTTTCGCCGTTTATAGGTTCGTACCTTTGGATTTACGAGCAAAAAGTACAATGCTCGACGTGCTTACTGTTCATTTCATCTTGCTGTCAAAACCAGTCGACCCCAAAATATATTTTCTGTTTATCAAAAATTAGACCACAAAAATAATGATTATTTTTTTATTTCTACCATTCATCCTCTTTCAAAAATGAACTGAAGTAATTTAACAAAAATTTATGTTCGGTTAGTTCGGTAATTACCGAACTAACTTTAATTTTGCAAAAAAAAACATATTCTCATGGATAATGAAAAATGTGAATTAATAGAATTGTTTGGAATTCATTTCGAACGCCTTTATAACGTATCTCCACTTGGAGGACGAATTTTGGCAACCTTGGTTATAGACGGATGCAAATCAGGATTGACTTTTGATGAATTAGTTGAAAAAATGCAAGCCAGTAAAAGTTCCGTTTCTACCAATCTTAATTTGTTACTCAAAACGGGTAAAATTGAATATTTTACATTAGCAGGCGACAGAAAAAAATACTTCAAAGCAGCACCTTTAAGCCAACGATTAAAAAATTATTTAACCATAGTTGATGGTGAAAAAATGCTTATAGAAAAATTAATGAACTACCGCAAAAAGAATATTTCTTGTGTTCAAGAAGAAATTAATTTCCAAAATATGTGTGCCTATAAAGAACATGTTTTACAAGTAGAACAACTGCTACTTTCAACCATCAATAAATTCAAATCCATAGAAATCGAAAATCAAATTGCTAAATAAAATCTGCCATGAAAAAAGAAAGTTTTATATTATTATCCCTACTAACGCTGACTTTGTTTTCTTGTAATAAAAAGGAAACTGAAAAAAAAGAAATGCCACCAATGCCATATAAAGTAGTAGAACTGCAAAAAGCAAATACTACTTTAACAGCAGAATATCCAGTGACTTTAGAAGGTATTACCGATATTGAAATTAGAGCAAAAGTCGATGGATACATCGAGAAAATATATGTTGACGAAGGGCAAGAAGTAAAAAAAGGACAACCGCTTTTTAAACTAGAAACCCAAACTGCTACTCAAGATGCTGCTGCTGCTAAAGCCAGAGTTGATGCGGCTCAAGTTGAAGTAAACCGTTTAAAACCATTGGTAGAACGCAACATCATCAGTGATGTACAGTTAGAAACGGCAAAAGCTAATCTAGCTAGTGCCAAAAGTACTTACCAAAGTATAGTAGAACGAATTAATTATGCTACCATCAAAAGTCCTGTGAACGGAATTGTTGGAACTATACCTATGCGTTTAGGAAGTTATGTAAGCAGTCAAACGGCTGAACCACTAACCCGAGTTTCCGATATCAGTTCGGTTTATGCTTATTTTTCAGTGAATGAAAAACAACAGCTTGACATTATGATGAATGCAGAAGGACAATCATTTCAAGAAAAAGTAAATAAAATGTTGCCTGTAAAATTATTTCTAAGCAATGGAATGGCATACGAACAATCAGGTAAAATAGAAACTTTTAGCGGTCAAGCTAATGTGCAAACGGGTTCGTTTAATGTAAGAGCAAAATTTCCTAATGCCAATAAATTACTTCGTTCAGGCGGAAGTGGAACCATCCAAATTCCAACCGATTTGAAAGACGTTATCATTATTCCTCAAAATGCTTCAATGGAGTTACAAGACAAACGCATTGTACTTGTGGTCGATAATGAAAGCAAAGTAAAAGCGGTACCTGTTGAGGTTAGAGCTGTTTCGGGAGGAAAATTTTTCGTAGTAGATAAAGGATTGAATGTAGGCGATAAAGTGGTGCTAGAAGGTGTTGGTATCATCACCGAAGGAACAGCCATAAAGCCTGAATTAGTTGAGTATAACGAAGTAATTAATCCTACCACAAAATAATTATAAACTAACAAATTATGTTTGCAAAATTTATTGACAGACCAGTATTGTCAACGGTAATTTCTATTATCATTGTTATTTTGGGGATTTTAGGATTGATTTCGCTTCCAGTGTCACAATATCCTGAAATTGCGCCACCTACAGTAACCGTTTCCGCTAACTATCAAGGAGCAAGTTCCGAAGTAGTGATGAATTCGGTAGTAATTCCGCTAGAGGAACAAATCAATGGAGTGGAAGACATGACTTATATGACTTCTACCTCAAGTAATGACGGTTCAGCTTCCATTAATATTTATTTCAAATTAGGAACCAATCCCGATTTGGCTGCCGTAAACGTTCAAAACCGTGTGTCTCGTGCTACACCTTTGCTTCCTCAGGAAGTAACTAGAGCAGGAGTTACCACTGCCAAAAGGCAAAGTGATAACATTTTGATTTTTTCATTATACAGTGAAAACCCAAATTATGATATGACTTTCCTTCAAAATTATGCGAATATCAATATTTTACCAAAAATCAAGCGTGTTCCGGGCGTTGGAGAAGCAATGGTTTTTGGTCAAAAAGATTATTCCATGCGTATTTGGCTAAAGCCAGATGTGATGGGTTCTTATGGACTTGTACCATCGGATATTACCAATTTGTTAGCCGAACAAAATATTGAAGCTGCTCCTGGACAATTAGGTGAAAGTGGCAATCAATCCTATCAATATACTTTAAAATACAAAGGTCGTTTACAAGACATCAAAGAGTTTGAACAAATTGTAATTCGTTCTACCGAAAATGGCGAAGTGCTTCGTTTAGGCGATGTGGCAAAAATTGAACTCGGAGCCATAAATTACGCTAGTAATACGTTAACTAACGGAAACCCATCGGTAGCAGTGGCTATTGCTCAAACAGCAGGTTCTAATGCACAACAAGTTATCGAAGGTTCGTTGAAAGTATTAGAAGATTCTTCGGTGAATTTCCCAAAAGGAGTAAAGTATAGAGATTTAGTTAATGCTAATGATTTCCTTGATGAATCTATCACAAAAGTAATTCATACCTTGATAGAAGCTTTTATTCTGGTATTCCTTGTAGTTTTTGTATTTTTACAAGATTGGCGTTCTACCTTGATACCAGCTATTTCAGTACCAGTTGCTATTGTTGGAACTTTCTTCTTCCTCAATTTATTTGGATTTACAATCAATCTATTAACGCTTTTTGCTTTGGTATTAGCCGTCGGAATTGTCGTCGATGATGCCATTGTTGTCGTCGAAGCCGTGCATGCCAAGATGGAAGAAGGCGAACACGATCCAAGAAAAGCATCGCACAGCGCTATGAACGACATCAGTAGTGCCATTATTTCCATTACTTTAGTGATGTCGGCAGTGTTTATTCCAGTTTCGTTTATTAGTGGTTCGTCGGGAGTTTTTTATAAGCAATTCGGATTGACCTTGGCGGTTTCCATCGTCTTATCGGCTATTAATGCATTGACACTTTCGCCAGCTTTGTGTGCCATTTTCTTAAAACATCATGACAAAGGCGAAGAGAAAAAAGGCTTTTTACAACGATTTTATTCAGGATTTAATATAGCATTTGAAGCAACCACAACTAAATATAAAAAGTCAGTTGAATTTTTTATCAAACGAAAATGGCTAGCATTTTTAGGAATTGCAATTTTCACAGCTTTGTTTGTGTTTTTAATGAATATTACGCCAAAAGCTTTCGTTCCTAGCGAAGATACGGGTGGTGTTTTATCTGATATTTCACTTCCGCCAGGAACATCATTAGAAAGAACAGAACAGGTTTTATTGCAAATTGAAAACAAAGTAAAAGACATTCCCGAAATCGAAGGTATTCTTAGAATTTCAGGTAGAAGTTTATTGAGCGGAACCGGTAGTAATTATGGAATGGTTATCGTGAAACTAAAACCTTGGGCTGAACGTAAAAACGACAATCAGGAAATCACCGCTATAGTTGGCGAATTGTTCAAAAGAACGGCATCAATAAAAGATGCCAAAGTATTATTCTTTGCTCGACCAACCATTACAGGATTTGGTTTCAGTAGCGGATTTGAATTCCAGTTGCAAGACCAAAAAGGAGGAACCATTCAAGAATTGAACACGGTTAAAGATAAGTTCTTGGCAGCTTTAAACAGTCGTCCAGAAGTGAAATATGCTTCAACTTCATTTTCTCCAAATTATCCGCAGTATCGTATCGATTTGAATGTACCTGCAATTAAAAAATCAGGTTTAACCGTTGCCGATGTTTTAGGAACTATGCAAGGTTATTATGGTGGAGTTTATGCTTCCAATTTTAATAAATTCGGAAAACAATACCGTGTAATTTATCAATCGGAACCACAGTTTAGAACCGATCCTGAATCATTAAATAAAGTTATGGTGCGAAATAACACAGGTAAAATGTCGCCTATTTCACAATTCATTACGCTAGAAAAAGTTTTTGGTCCACAAGCTATTGAACGTTTTAACTTGTTTACTTCGGTAAAAGTGCAAGGTGCGCCAAACGACGGTTTTAGTACAGGTGAAGCCATTAAAGCGGTAGAAGAAGTAGCAGCACAAACCCTACCTGTTGGTTATGGCTATGAATACTCAGGAATGACTCGTGAAGAAATCAGCGCTGGTGGTCAAACCATTTTCATTTTCATGCTGTGTTTAATCTTTGTTTACTTCTTGTTAGCCGCTCAATACGAAAGCTATGTTTTGCCATTTGCAGTACTTCTTTCATTACCTGTTGGTTTAGCGGGTGCTTATATTTTTGCTTTCTTCTTTAATGTAAGTAATAATATTTACCTTCAAATTACACTCATCATGCTGATTGGATTATTAGCTAAAAACGCCATTTTGATTGTAGAATTCTCTGCCGAAGCAAGGCGAAAAGGATGGAGTATAAAGCAAGCAGCCATTCAAGGTGCCGGTGCGCGTTTACGACCAATTTTGATGACATCTTTTGCCTTTATTTTAGGATTATTACCATTGATGCTAGCGCA
>NZ_JACTAC010000055.1 GCF_014486675.1 Flavobacterium macrobrachii | reverse complement strand
TGGCGTATTTACCAATGTACCTATTGGAACACACACGGTGCATGTATGGGATGTTCGCGACCCGAATGGTTATTCGTGTGGAGAAGTAAGTATAGAAGGCGTACAAATTATAGACTATCCACACTACTTTACACCAAATGGTGATGGCTATCACGACACTTGGAACATAAAAGGATTAGAAAACTTTGCTGATGCGACTAAAATTTATATATTTGACCGCCATGGCAAGCTGTTGAAACAAATTAGTTCCGATAGTGATGGTTGGGATGGAACCTATAACGGACAGTTGATGCCATCAACGGATTACTGGTTTAAGGTAGAATATCCAGAAGCCGGTGTTATGAAAGAATTTAAAGCGCATTTCTCATTGAAAAGATAAAAACCATGAATTTAAAAAAAGCTTATTTAGTATTATTGATTGTGATTACTCAGGTGTCGTTTTCTCAAGAAGGATTACCTGTATATTCTGACTATCTTTCTGATAATTATTATCTACTTCATCCATCAATGGCTGGAGCAGCTAATTGTACGAAAGTTAGATTAACAGCTAGACAACAATGGTTTGGTCAAGAAGATGCACCTGCATTGCAAACTATTAGTATGAATGGTTCTTTAGGTGAAAGATCTGGTGGAGGAATTATTGTCTTTAATGATAAAAATGGTTATCATTCTCAGACTGGTATGAAATTAACATATGCGCATCATCTAATGTTTTCTCGAGATAATGTTGATTTAAATCAATTATCATTTGGTATGAGTGCGGGATTTGTTCAAAATAACCTTGATGAAAGTTCTTTTTATGTTAATAATCCAGGTTTTGATCCAGTAGTGTTTGGTGACATACAAAGAGCTTCTTATTTTAATGTAGATATTGGAGCATCGTATAATTTCTTGGATTTTTATGTGCATGCTACCGTTAAAAATGCATTGGCTAGTGATAGAAAATTATATACCGATAGTGAACCAGTTAATTTAAGACGTTTCATTTTGAATTCGGGGTATACTTTTGGTGATCCTGATAGAATTATTTGGGAACCTTCTTTTATGTTTCAGTTAGTTACTCAAACTCAAGAGAAAACAATTGATTTAAATATTAAAGCATACAAAGAGCTTGATTTTGGAAGACTTTGGGGTGGATTGTCATATAGAAGAAGTTTAGATGGAGCACAATATGTTCGTGGAAATGGTGTAGCTGATCAAAAGTTACAGTATATCACTCCAATTGTTGGTTTGAATTTCAATAGTTATATGATTTCTTATACTTATTCTCATTTAGTTGGAGATGTTAAGTTTGATGCTGGTGGTTTTCACCAAATTACATTAGGTCTTAACTTGTTCTGTAAAAGAGAGAAATACCACTGTAATTGTCCTGCAATTAATTAATAATTTTAATATTGTCCCGAATTTATTCGGGACTATTTTTTTAATAATGGTTATAAAAGCTGTAAATGGAAAATCTCCTCAAATTCCAGAGGATTGTTTTGTTGCTGAAAATGCAACAATTGTTGGTGATGTTACTTTTGGTAAATCATGTAGTGTTTGGTTTAATGCAGTAATTCGCGGTGATGTTCATTTTATCAAAATAGGCGATAATGTGAATATTCAAGATGGTGCGATTATCCATTGTACCTATCAAAAGCATCCAACTGAAATTGGGAACAATGTTTCTATTGGTCATAATGCTATTGTTCATGGTTGTAAAGTGTATGATAATGTTTTGATTGGAATGGGTGCAATTGTGATGGATAATTGTGTTGTTGAAAGCAACTCGATTGTTGCTGCTGGCGCTGTGGTTACGCAAAACACGGTTGTAGAATCGGGGACGATTTATGCTGGAGTTCCTGCTAAGAAAGTTAAGGATATTAATCAGTCGGATTTTGCTGGTGAGATTGAACGTATTTCTAATAATTATGTGATGTATTCGAGCTGGTTTAAGGAAGATCAATAGGAGCTAAAAGTTTGTTTTTAGCCCCGATTGAAGCAAGCTACCGTGTAGCGCGAAAAGCGGGAAAATGGTTTAAAAGATTTTTGGAAGTTTGGCTTCTAAAAATCTTTTTTTATTATTGGATAATTGTCTTTCAGGATTTTTTCGATAGCGGTTGGGTTGGCATTGGTGAAGAAAATGTTTTTTGGTTGATGGTTTTCTGTATTCAATGCGTTTATTTCGGTTAGTATGTTTTTGGTTTGTTTTGCAACGGCTTCGCCTGAATCGATGATTTTAATGTGTTTTGGAAGTATTTTTTTGATTTGTGGTAAAAGATAGGGGTAATGACTGCAACCTAGCACAAGATAGTCGATATTGGCTTCTATCATGGGTTGTAGATATTTGTTGAGTAGTTGTTTTATTTGAGGCGAATTGATTTTACCTTCTTCAATTAGCGGTACGAGTCCATGACCAATTTGTTCGATGATTTTGGTTTCGTGAAATTGTTGGGCGGTTTGATGAAATAGTTCGCTGTTTAGAGTTCCTTGTGTGGCGAGAATTCCAATAGTTTGGGTTTTTGAATGTAATGCTGCCGGTTTTATGGCTGGTTCAATACCGATGAATGGAACTTGGTATTTTGCTCTTAGTTCTTTGATGGCATTGGTTGTAGCTGTGTTGCAGGCAACGACTATGATTTTGCAATTTTGATTGAGAAGAAACTCAGTGTTTTTAATGCTTAATTGGATGATTTCTTCTTTTGATTTTTGTCCGTAAGGTGCATTTTTGCTATCGGCGAGATAAATGGTGTCTTCGTTTGGCATGAGTTCATGGATTTCTTTCCAAATGGAAGTTCCACCAATTCCTGAATCAAATAGTCCTATTGGGTTGTTTTTTGTCATAGTAACAAAAATAAAAAAAACTGCTCAATCCTGTTGAAAGGTTGAGCAGTTTTTTACTTTTATAATTAAGCTTTTTATTAAAAACCTAAATCTTTTTTAACATCAGCAGTTAAATCTGGTCCATCAGCAAGAAGTAGTTCAGCTGCATTAAGTACATACTGGAAACCTTTTGCTTTTCCAACTTTAATAATAGAAGCTTTGATTTTATCGTATAAAGGTGCTACTAGGTCAGTTTCTTTCTTTTGTAGTTCTTTTTTAGCATTTTCGCCATAGTCAGTAATACGTTTGATTAAGTCTTGAACTTCAGTTTGACGAGTTGCATTTACTGCTTCACCAACTGTTTCGGCTTCTTGATCGTATTTTTTAATTTTTGCTTGGTATTCGTCTACCATTATTTTGTATTCAGCATCGTATGTTGTTTGCAACTTTTCTAATTGTTTTTTAGCATCAAGCATTGCAGGCATTTTAGAGATAATTTCATTTACATCTACGTGTGCAGTTTTTGCTTGAGCATTCATCGTTTGCATTGTTCCTAGAAACACAACTCCAGCGATTAGTAATGATTTCAATCTTTTCATTGTTTTAAAAGTATTAATTAATTATTGTTATTCTTCTTTTTTTGGTTCTTCTTTCGGTTGATTTTTTTTGTCTTCCCTAGCTTTTTTTGCCGCTTCTCTATCGGCTATTATTTTTTTCTTTTTTTCTTCAAGTGCTGCTTTTCTGTCTTCTAATGTTTTTGCTCTTTCGGCTGCTTTGTCTTCTTTGGCAGTTGCAGTTCCATCAGCTTTTTTCTCAATTTCGATTGTTTCTTCTTTATTGTCATTTGCAGAAACCGTGCCAGATTTTTTTGCTTCTCTTTCACTTGCAGCAGCATCTCTTTTATCTTGTAGTTCTTTTTTCTTTGCTTCTGCGGCTGCTTTTCTATCTTCTACAAGTTTATCTCTTGCTGCTTTTTTATCTTCTAAAGCTTTTCGTCTTGCTGCTAGTGCTGGATTTTCATCTTCAAGATCTTCCTCGTATTCTTTTGCTTCTTGTTCTTTTAATTGTTTTTTAGTTCGTTGTTCCCGCTTTTCTGCTCTTGTTATTGTTCTAATAACTTGATCACTAATATCGTGTCTTTTGGCGGCAAAAAGCATAGTTAAATCAGATGATTTGTCAAATACGAAATCAAATTTTTTAGCTTCAGCTATGTCTTGAACAGCAGTAAAGACTTGGTCTTGAATTGGTTTAACTAAAACTGCTTTTTGAGTTATTAAATCGCCATTTGGACCAAACTTTTTTTGCTGAAAATCAATAAGTTCACTTTCTTGGAAAGCAATTTCTTCTTCTCTTTCTTCAATTAGTTCGCGGGTTAATAATGGTTTTTCTGTTTTTAAAGCATCTTTAAGTTTGGCAATTTCTACTTTTTTTGTCTCAATATCTTGTTTCCACTTCTGTGCTTTTTGTTCAAGCTGACTTTTAGCTTCAGTATAATCAGGAACGTTCTGTAGGATATATTCCATATCTATAAATCCTATTTTAGTTCCTCTGCCTTGCGCACTGATTTGTGATGCAAAAGTAATGGCTAAAAGTGTTAAAAAATATTTTTTCATATTATTATGATTTTAAAATATGTATCAAATATAATTAAAATTGTTGACCAATAATAAAATGTGTTTCCCAACCATTCTTTTGTGTTGTTCCTGAATTTGGTACAGCATCAAATCCGTGAGCAAAGTCAATACCAAGTAGTCCAAAAGCTGGCATAAATACTCTAAGTCCAAATCCAGCTGATCGCTGAAGTACAAAAGGGTTGTACTCTTGAAAGCTATTAAAAGAGGAACCAGCTTCAAGGAAACCTAACGCATATATTGATGCAGCCGCTTTCAATGTTAATGGGTATCTTAATTCTAGAGAGAATTTATTATAAATTGTTCCTCCATCTGCATTTGATAGAGATTGGTTGGGATATCCTCTTAGTTGTATTACTTCTCGTCCATCAAGTGCAAAGTTTGCTAATCCATCACCTCCAAGGAAGAAACGTTCAAAAGGAACCATTCCTCTTGCATTATTATATGAGCCAAGAAAACCAAATTCGCCTAAAGCTCTTAAAACTAATGCGTTTTTTTGTGAACCAGCTATTTTTGTATAAGAGTCTACTTTGAATTTCAATTTATAGTATTCTAGCCAATTAAATTTTTGTTGATCAACTTTGGATTGATCGGCTGCTGCATCTCGGTAGTCGTTTACAACTTCATAAATTACTGCTCCATTTGCCAAAGTTTCAGCAACGCCCAAATAATCACCAACTTGTGGATATTGACCTGTACTAGTTTCTCTGATTGTTAAGGTTGTATTAGATGTGAATTTTAATTTGTTTTCTTCTAAATCCCCAAGTTTTGCATAATCTACACCATTCCAAAGTGAATATGGTAATGTAAATTTAGCAGAAACACTATATTCTGCACCCGATGTTGGATAGATTGGATTTACTCCTTTGTTATTTCTGGTTAAACCTACAGTAAATGCTAAATTTCTTGAAGCTCCATCTCCAAAAGTAAATAATCCGGTGTTATAATTATTTAGGTCATAATATTGGAAACTGGCTGATCCTGATAAAACAAAATAATCATCTGGAATTGTAAGTCTTTTTGCTAAACCAACAGAAAGTGAAGTAATGTTAAAACTTCTTGTTCTGTCTACATCTCTTGATGTTCCTGAGAAAAGAAATTGTTTACTGTGAGATAATGATGTTGAAAAATTTATTGGTTTTTTTCCGCCAAACCATGGTTCAGAGAAGGATAAACTGTATGTTTGGAAGAATGAACTTGCTTGCGCTCTTAATGAAACTCTTTGACCATCACCCATTGGAAGTGGTTTGTATGCTTCTTTGTTGAATAAATTTCGCATAGAAAAGTTGTTGAACGAAAGTCCAAGTGTCCCAATAAATCCTCCACCGCCAAAACCACCTTGAAGTTCAATTTGACTAGAACCTTTTTCTACTAAATTATATTCGATATCTACAGTTCCTGCTGCTGGATCTACATTCTTGAATTTAGGATCAATGGCTTCTGGATCAAAGAAACCTAACTGCCCAATTTCTCGAATAGTTCTAACCAAAGCTTCTTTGCTGTATTTTTCTCCAGGATGTGTTCTTAATTCTCTGTAAATAACTCTATCGTGAGTTTTATCATTACCAACAACTGTAATGTTATTAAAATAGGCAATTGGACCTTCGGTAATTCTTATTTCAAAATCAATTGTGTCGTTTTCTGTTTTTACTTCAACGGCATTAATACTCGAAAATAAATAACCATTATTTTGGTATAAGTTCGTTAAATCGTCAGCATCTGGTTTTGTTTTATCGGCTATTCTTTTTTCAAGTAAAACACCATTGTAAGTTTCTCCTTTTTTGATACCTAAAACACGACTTAAAAGTTGGTCAGAATATACTGAATTTCCTAAGAATTTAATGTCGCCAAAATGATATTTTTTTCCTTCTTCAACTTTAATGTTGATGGCTAATTTTGATTTTTTCTCATTTAAGAATACTGAATCCGATACAACTCTAGCATCACGATATCCTTTTTCTTTGTATTTAGATACGATGGAAACTAAGTCTTCTTTGTATTTGTCTTTTACAAATTTTGATGATTTGAATACTCGAATTGGATTGATTTGCTTGGTGTTTTTCATGGCGCCGCGCAACTTTTTGTCCGAATATTTTTCGTTGCCTTCAAACGTTATTTTTGAGATTTTAAGTTTATCTCCTTTATCAATGTTAACCAGCATTTTAACCATGTTACCTTCGGTTGTATCTGGAGTTGTAGTGATGAAAACTTTGGTATTGAAAAAACCGTCTTTTTTGTACTTGTTTTCAATATAGTTTTTAGTGGTTGTGATAAGGTTTTCGTTTACAATTTTTCCCTTTGTTAACGAGTTGTCTTTTATTAACCCTTCGATTTTTGATTTTTTTACACCTTGAATCTTTGCATCACTTAACTTTGGAAGTTCGGTGATAAAAAGGTCAAGCCAAATACTATCGTTTTCAGTTTTATTTACATAGAAATCGATGTCGCTAAAAAGTCCAAGTTTGCCCAATTTTTTGATGGCATTACTAATTTCTTCTCCAGGAACTGTAATTTGTTGTCCTTTTTCAAGTCCAGTAAAGGTAACAACGGTTTGTTGGTTGTAGCTGATTTTTCCAACCACATTTACATCGGCTAAAATATATTTTCTTCCTTGAGAAAACGGTAATCTTTCTTCTTGGGCTTGTAATTGAAAAATATTTCCAATACATAAAGCGATTAGAAATATTTTTAGGGTATTTATTTGCACTGAAAATCTATTTAATTTGTTCACTTGTTTTTCCAAATCTTCGTTCTCTTTTTTGATAGCTAATGATGGCATCATATAAATCGGTTTCTTTAAAGTCGGGCCAAAGAACATCAGTAAAATAAAACTCTGCATAGGCTATCTGCCATAGCAAAAAATTACTAATTCTGTGTTCGCCACTGGTTCGTATTACCAAATCAACATCGGGTAAATTGTGTGTGTAAAGATGCTGATTAATAATTGATTCATCAATATCGTCTTGAGAAATTATATTATTTTTAACTTTACTACTTATGTTTTTAACAGCATTTAACAACTCTTCTCTCGATCCATAGCTTAGCGCTAGTGTTAGCGTCATTCGGCTATTGTTTTTTGTTTTTTCTATGACTGTTAGTAATTCTTTTTTAGCAGATGAAGGGAGCAAGTCTAAGTTGCCTATCGCATTTAATCTGATATTGTTTTTTTTAAGTGTATCGAGTTCTTTTTTTAAGGATGAAATGAGTAATTTCATCAAAGTTTCTACTTCTAGTTTTGGACGATTCCAGTTTTCGGTAGAAAAAGCATATAGGGTAAGGTTTTCTATTCCGAGTTTGGCACAACTTTCTACTGTAGTTCTAACTGATTTTGTTCCGTTTTCATGGCCAAAAGCTCTTAGAAGTCCTTTTTGTTTTGCCCATCGACCATTTCCGTCCATGATGATGGCAAGGTGTTTGGGTAAATTCTCTTTATCTATAGTAGTGTTCAAACTCATTTTTTTTACTCTGCACAATAGCATGGTTTTTCTCCAAAGGTATACGTTATTGTTATTCCCGAAAAAAAGTACCAATCATTACTGTTAATATTTCCAAATTTTAGCGTTGCCAAATTTTCATTTTTAGGATTGCTTCCGTCTAAATTGTCAGTAAATGTATATCTCGCTCCAACTTCAACTCCAATGACAAAATTTTGAATAAGGTTACTTTTTATACCAACAACCATTGGTATAGCCAAAGAACCTTCACTGTAATCTTTTCTTGTTTCTCCGTTTAGTACAAAAAGCTCATCATATATAAAATAGGACAAGCCCGAAAATACATAAGGCGTTGTTTTTCTTTTTAATGCTTCATGTAAATTGAAATCAAAAAAATTGAATTCCAATCCTGCTGAAAACTCTTTAATACTGTTACCAAATTTATAACCACGCAAATTTCTGTTAGGAACATTTGAATTTAAGTCATCCGCAGTAATCGATGATTGCATGTATGAAAATCGATAGGCATGTCTCGGACTTTTATTCCATTTGTACAAAATTCCAAAGGCAAATTCATTTGGATTAACATAATTTGTTTTTCCAACATCGCCAACATAGTTGCTTCCACCCAAAAATGCACCAATCTCATGGATTTGTGCATTTGAAATGTTTTGAAACAATAAAAAAATAAACAATACTAAACTCTTTTTCATTCAATTGAAAATAGCGTGCAAATATAACAATTCTCACTACGTATGAAACATCAAATGTGGATTTATAACAAATAATGTTAAAGTAGTTAACTTGTTGAACTTGAACCGTGATGTTTTTAAAACGAAATTTTTGGCTTTGTAGTATATTTTTGGGCAAATTTTTCTAATTTCTTTTGTCTTCGCCCCAAAGAAGTTTGTTTCGCAATGTTTTAAAAAAGGTTTCTTCGGGAATTTCTACCATTTTAATTTTGAAAGGCGTTTTGCTGATGGTTAATTCGGCATTGTTGTTAACCGATACCATTCTAGAATCTAATGAAACCAAGTATTGTTCTTCTCTTCCCGAAACTTTTAGTTTAATAATGGTATCATCAGGAATTACTAGTGGTCGAGCATTTAAATTGTGTGGCGCAATTGGTGTTATGACTAATCCTTTTACTTCGGGAGTTAAAATTGGTCCGCCACAACTCAGTGAATACCCGGTTGAACCCGTTGGTGTTGAGATAATTAATCCATCTGCCCAATACGAATTTAAGTATTCGCCGTTTAAAGAAGTTTCGATAGTAATCATCGAAGTGGTATCTTTTCGGCTAACCGATATTTCGTTCATAGCAAAGTTGATGTCTATTCCAATTTCATTGGTTGAACAATCCATCGTTAAAAGTGTTCGTTCTGAAATGGTGTATTTTTTTTCTAAAACAACTTTTAAAAAAGCTTCGATATTTTCTTTTTGAACTTTGGCTAAAAAACCCAATCGACCAGCATTTACTCCAAGAATTGGAATACCCGAGTCGCGAACAAATGTTGCTGCTCTTAAAATGGTTCCGTCGCCACCAATACTAATTAATATGTCGAAACTACTATTTAAGTCTTCGTGAGATGAAAATGTATTGTATTGTTTTTCGACGATTTTTTCTTCGTAAAGAATTTTCAAAAATTTCTCTTCAATTACCATTTCAACGTTATTTCTGTTGAAAAAAACAAAAATATCCCGAATAATAGGTCGCGTGTCGTTTTGATAATATTGTCCGAAAATGGCAACTTTCATGGTAAGTTTAGAATTTAGAATTTAGAATTTAGAATTTTTTATAATTCAATTTCTAATTCAATGGTTACATATTTAAGTATTTGTCTAAATATTCTGAACGTTCTTTTAAATTGTTCAAATAATTATCTTCGTGATGTTCTGAGATAATTTCATAGTTGTATCGCCTGAACGTTTGAATAATATCGTTCAAACCACCAAGTGTAATTTTTACTGTTACTTGAACTTTTTCATTATTGGCTTCCGAAACAAAAAGTCCTAACAATTTTCCGTTATTGCTTTCAACAATTTGTGCAATTTGGCTCATCGAATAATCTATAGCGGCTTTTTCAACCACAATAATTCCTCCTGTTTCTTTTAAAAATGGCGTTTCGTTTAAAAATTTTATCACATCGGTTATTTCATAATAACCAATATAATTGTTGTTTTCATTTAAAATAGGAACAAGATTAGCATTATTTCGAGCAAAAATCTCCAAAACATCTAACCAAATGGTTGTATCTCTTACAAAAAAACCTTCTAAAGCATAACGATAATCTGCAATGTTTTTACTGAAATCAAACGTTTCAGCATCAACGGATGATATACAACCTTGATAAATTCCGTCTTCCAAAACAGGAAAATGTGAAAAAGTGCTTTCTGCAAAAAAATCTTGAATTTCTGCTACAGTTTCGCCACTTAAAAAAGGTTTAAAATCGTTATTGATGTATTCCGAAAGTACTCTCATCTATTCTTTTCTTTTAGCGATTGCAAAATAATCAAATTTTTGGACATGATGACTTGCTTTAACTTTGTATTTTTGTTGAAATTTATTAATGGTCTTAGATACACGGATTTTTTAGGATTAACTTCAAAAAATAGTAATCTGTATCTGTAGCTAAAAGTTAAAAAAAATGACAAAATTAAGCGTAAACATCAATAAAATAGCAACTTTACGAAATGCTCGTGGCGGAAATGTCCCCGATTTATTAAAGGTTGCAACGGATATTCAAAAATTTGGTGCACAAGGAATAACCATTCATCCGCGACCAGATGAAAGACATATTCGCTATCAAGATGCACGCGATTTGAAATCCATTGTTTACACCGAATATAACATTGAAGGAAATCCGCAACACAATTTTATCGATTTAGTACTCGAATGCAAACCAACACAAGTAACTTTGGTTCCCGATGCGATTGGTGCGATAACTTCGTCGGCTGGTTGGGATACAATTAAATTCCAAGATTATTTAACCGAAGTAATTTCAGAATTTCAACGAAACGGAATTCGGACCTCAATTTTTGTTGATCCAATTCACGAAATGATTGAAGGTGCCAAAAAAACTGGAACCAATAGAATTGAATTATATACAGAAAGTTTTGCACATCAATACAGTTTAGGAAACGAAAAAGGAATCGAACCGTATAAAAAAGCCGCAATTTTAGCCAATGAATTAGGTCTCGGAATTAATGCAGGACACGATTTGAGTTTGGATAATATTAAATTTTTCAAAGAAAACATTCCAGACTTATTGGAAGTTTCTATAGGTCATGCGTTGATTTCGGAAGCCTTATATCTTGGTTTGGATAATGTGGTGAATATGTATTTGAATAAACTAAAGTAAAATTTATGATGTTTTCAAGAATAGAAGGCGAAGGAAAGCCACTTTTAATTATTCATGGTTTTTTAGGAATGAGTGACAACTGGAAATCATTTGGCTCACTTTATGCTGCCGAAGGTTTTCAAGTTCATATGCTCGATTTAAGAAATCATGGAAAAAGTTTTCATTCCGATGAGTTTAGTTATGAAATTATGGTAAACGATGTTTTGGACTATTGTCAACATCATAATTTGTCAAATGTTTCAATAATTGGTCATTCGATGGGTGGAAAAGTAGCGATGCTTTTTGCAACAACATATCCTAATTTGGTTGAAAAATTAATTGTAGCTGATATTGGTCCAAAATATTATGCGCCACATCATCAAGATATTTTAGCTGGATTGAATACGGTTGATTTTTCTGAAAAACCAGATAGAAGTCAAGTAGAAGAAACACTTTATCCATTTATTCCCGATTTTGGAACACGACAATTTTTAATGAAAAATTTGTATTGGATTGAACCAGGACAATTAGCATTTCGATTTAACTTGCCTGTTTTTAATGAAAAAATTGAGCAAATTGGCAAGGCTTTACCAGCCGAAAATCATTTTGAAAAACCAGCACTTTTCATTCGTGGCGGAAATTCAAAGTACATTTTAGATTCTGATTTACCCGAAATTCAAAATCATTTCCCTAATTTTAAACTCGAAACAATTCCAAACGCTGGACATTGGCTTCATGCTGAAAATCCAAAATTGTTTTTTGAAAAAACTATAAAATTTTTAAAATAAACTATGAAATTAATTATCAGATTACTTGTAACGGCAATTTTAGTAGTGATATTGTCATACATTATTAAAGGTATTCAAGTTGATGGATTCCTAACAGCATTAACCGTTGCCATTGTTTTAGGATTACTAAATCTTTTTGTAAAACCAATTTTAGTTGTATTAACATTACCAGTTACAATATTTACCCTTGGATTGTTTTATTTAGTTATTAATGCCGCCATGATATTGCTGTGTGACCATTTTGTCGACGGATTTAAAGTTGATACTTTTTGGACAGCTTTGATATTTAGTATTGTTTTATCATTATCGCAGTCAATCGTCTTTAAATTGACAAATAATGACTAAAATAAAAAGCTAAAATTCAAATATTTAAAAACTTTGTTGGGTTGTGAAAAAGTTGTACTTTTGCAACCCAATTTTAGTATGTAAAAAACACAAGAAATGAATATCACAAGAAATAACGTAGATGCTTTAAATGCAGTAGTTACAGTAGAAGTATCCAAAGCAGATTATGCTGAAAAAGTAGAGAAAGTTTTAGCAGATTATAGAAAAAATGCTTCAATTCCTGGTTTTAGAAAAGGAGCAGTTCCAATGAGCTTGATCCAAAAACAATATGGAAAAGCAGTTTTATTGGATGAAGTAAACAAATTGTTGCAAGATAATTTGAACAAATATTTAGTAGAAGAAAAATTAGATATCCTTGGAAATCCGCTACCAAAAGTAACCGAAGATTTCAATTGGGATGTTGAGGATTATAAATTTGAGTTCGAATTAGGTTTAGCTCCAGAATTCACTGTGGATTTAACAGCAAAAAATGATTTGGTAAAATATACAATCGTTGCCGATGATAAAATGTTGAACGACCAAGTAGCTAGAATTCAAAAACAATACGGAAAACTCATCGCAAAAGACGTAGTTGAAGAAGGAAACGACGTTTCTGGAGTTTTTGCTAACGAAGAAAAAGCAATTAACAATAGAACGACTCTTTCTTTAGACGTTTTTGCAGATAAAAAAACAGCAAAAGCTTTTATAGGTAAAAAAGTTGGCGATGTGGTAACGTTAAAAACCAATGGTTTATTTGACGATGATCACAAATTGATGGATTATCTTGCTCTTGGACACGATGATGTTCACGGTTTAGATATCGAAGTTACCTTTACAATCGATGAAGTAACAACACATGAACCAGCAGTTTTAGACCAAGAATTATTCGATAAATTATTCGGATCAAAAGTGGTAACTTCAGTTGATGAATTGAAGGCAAAAATCAAAGAAGATGCTGAAAAACAGTTTGCACAACAAGCAGATCAAAAATTCTTAAACGATGTTACAGAGTTTTTAATTGGTTCAACAAAATTTGATTTACCAGCTGAATTCCTAAAAAAATGGATACAATCAGCAGGTGAAAATCCTCTTTCTGCCGAAGAAGCTGAAGCTGAATTTACAAAATCTGAAAACGGTTTACGTTACCAATTAATCGAAGGTAAAATCATTACTGAAAATGGTTTACAAATCACTTTCGAAGATTTAAAAGCATACACATCAGAATTGATTAAAAAACAAATGGCACAATTTGGTCAAATGGATCCATCAGACGAAGATGTACAAGGAATTGTTGCTCGCGTAATGTCAAACCAAGACGAAGTTCGTCGTTTGTCTGAACAAGTAATGAACGAAAAAATGTTGAATTTATTTAAAGATAAAGTTAAAGCAAAATCTAAAGAAGTTTCTTATGATGACTTCATCAAAGCAATGTATGGTGAGATTTAATTAAAAAAGTAGTATCTTTGAGCGTCATTTCTGAAAAGATTTGACGCTTTTTGCTTGTTTTAAAGCTAATTTTCGGCTTTAATCATTCAAATTCAAAGAGAGTTTAACATAATTACTTTTTTTAAAAATGAACTACGGAAAAGAATTTAAAAAATTTGCAACAAAAAAGCATGGTGTTAACAGCTTATATTATGATAAGATTGTAAATAGCATGACACCATATATCATTGAAGAACGTCAGTTGAATGTATCTCAACTTGACGTTTTTTCACGTTTGATGATGGACAGAATTATATTTTTAGGAACAGGTGTTGATGATCATGTGGCAAACATTATCCAAGCACAATTACTGTTTTTAGAAAGCGTTGATGCGTCAAAAGATGTTCAAATCTACATCAATTCTCCAGGCGGAAGCGTTTATGCTGGACTTGGAATTTATGATACAATGCAGTACATCAAACCAGATGTAGCAACAATCTGTACAGGAATGGCAGCTTCAATGGGAGCCGTTTTGCTTTGTGCTGGTGCAGCTGGAAAACGTTCTGCGTTGCCTCATTCAAGAGTAATGATTCATCAACCTTCAGGCGGAGCACAAGGTGTTGCTACGGATATGGAAATCAACTTAAAAGAAATGTTGAAACTAAAAGATGAGTTATATCAAATTATTTCGCAACATTCTGGACAAACTTTTGATAGAGTACACAAAGATTCAGAGCGTGATTATTGGATGATTGCTGATGAAGCTAAGGAATACGGAATGATTGACGAAGTGTTGAGAAGAAGTTAATAAAAAGATTTTTTCCCCATAAAAATCAAATAAACCTATAAAAAATGGCAAGAGAAGTATTAGAATGCTCGTTTTGTGGTAGAAAAAAACCAGAAACCAATTTGTTGATTGCTGGAATTAATGCACATGTTTGTGACCGATGTATTGAACAAGCTCACGGAATTGTGCTAGAAGAATTGAAAACCAACTCTAAAGTTAAGGTTTCTTCCGATTTAGTTTTGCGAAAGCCAAAAGAAATTAGAACATTTCTTGATCAATATGTAATTGGACAAGACCAAACTAAAAAAGTAATGGCTGTTGCGGTTTATAATCACTACAAAAGATTGATGCAACATAGTGCCGTTGATGATGTGGAAATTGAAAAGTCAAACATCATTATGGTTGGACAAACTGGAACAGGAAAAACATTGGTAGCAAAAACCATTGCAAAAATGCTCGATGTTCCGTTAGCGATTGTTGATGCAACCGTTTTAACCGAAGCAGGTTATGTAGGTGAAGACGTAGAAAGTATTTTAACACGTTTGCTTCAAGCTGCCGATTATGATGTGCCAAAAGCCGAAAGAGGAATTGTGTTTATTGACGAAATTGATAAAATTGCTCGCAAAAGCGATAATCCGTCGATAACGCGTGACGTTTCGGGTGAAGGTGTGCAACAAGCTTTGCTTAAATTATTGGAAGGAACGATTGTAAATGTTCCGCCAAAAGGTGGAAGAAAACATCCAGACCAAAAATTTGTGGAAGTAAACACTCAAAATATTTTGTTTATTGCTGGTGGTGCTTTTGATGGAGTAGAACGAATTATCTCAAAACGATTGAACAGGCAAGCGGTTGGATACAGTAATTCAAAAAGCGGAGACAACATAGATAAAGACAATTTGCTGCAATATATTATTCCAAAAGACATAAAAGATTTTGGATTAATTCCTGAAATTATTGGTCGTTTACCAGTTCTTACTCACATGGATCCGTTAGACAAAGAAACCTTGCGTTCTATTTTAACCGAACCTAAAAATGCATTAATCAAGCAATATGAAAAACTTTTTGCTATGGATGATGTGAAGTTTAGTATATCAAATGAAGCGTTGGATTTTATTGTGGATAAAGCATTAGAATACAAACTTGGCGCAAGAGGATTGCGTTCACTATGTGAAGCCATTTTAACCGATGCCATGTATGATTTACCAAGTAGTAATGAAAAAACACTTCATATTGATAAAGAATACACCGAAGATGCTTTGGGTAAAAATTTATTAAAACGATTGGAAATAGCGTCATAAAAAATCATTTTTAATTTGACAGAAAACATAAAAAAACCACTCTATTTGGAGTGGTTTTTTGGTTGTTAATAGTTATGTCCTCATGATGATAATCAGCTATAACTTTAAAAAATTCTTCAATTTTATAGTAAAAACTGTGTTTTTAAAACTTCGGGATAAAAGATGTCGAGCTTTATGTTTTTTTGAAAAGTTAGATTTTAGAAAGAGCTGTGCAATAGTTGTCGTTGTTAACGATAGTTCTTAATCTTTATTAAATTTTAATATAACATTTTTGTTATATAACATTTTTGTTATATATTTGCATTGTAAAAGAAGTTTTTAAGTAATTGTCTAACCATTAATACCAATTTCAATTATGGCGTCCGTAAACGAACTATTGAAGCTGTTGAAAAAAGATGGTTGGTATATACATCGAAATGGTGCGAACCATGATTTGTATAGACATCCAACTAAAACTGGCCAATTAACAGTCCCGAGACATGGGAGCAAAGAAATGGCAAAAGGTACTTACAATAGTATCTTGAAAGCAGCAGGACTTAATTAGTCCTGTTGCTCTCAAAAAAAGAATAAATAAACGTTATTAGCAATTAAAAAGTTTTTTAAAAGTAAGTAATCATTCGAAGTAAGCCAAGAAAGAAGTCTAAAATAAGCACACACTGAGGCAAATTAGCAATTAACAACAGGCAAAAGGGAAAAAAAGATGAAAGCACAAACCGTATTAACAGTAATCGTAGAAAAAACTGGTACTGGTTTTTCTGCGTATACCAAAGAGATTGATGGGTTAGCCACCATTGGTGATGGCCTAACAGAATTAAAAAGAAATTTTAACGAAGTTCTTCATTATCATGTAGAATATTTACAGGAACAAGGAGAAAACGTAACAACCAATGATTTTATAACAAATTATGTTTTAGATTTAGAACAGTTTTTTGAGTATTTTAATGTTATTAATAAGTCAGCATTTGCAGAACATTATGCAGGTATTAATCAAAGTTTATTTAGACAATACACAAAAAAGTTAGCGCCATTATCAGACGATAAAATGCTACAAATTTCTCGTGGATTACATAAATTAGCTGATGAATTAAGCGATTTGACTTTAGTTTAATGAAATTAAACAGGTATCTTAAACTCTTCTTATACTTAAAAACCCCTTCATTGGGGTTTTTTATTTATTCAGGTTTATAGAATTAAATATACAAAACTATTCAAAATAGCGAAGAATACTTTTTAAAACCAAAAATCCCTTAACTTGAGGGGTTTTTAGCTTCAATTTTTTAAAAATAATTCGTGAAAATTGGTGCAATTCGTGTTTTTCTTCAAAACAACGTGTTTTTACTTCACAAAACCGCCGCCGCTATTTACTTTCTCCGTTTCGATAGTAGTGTTTTCGTTTTGTAGTTTTAAGTTTCCAAAGTTATACGTCAACGAAATTCTAAAATGTCTCGTGTCATTCTTTTCATAGAAACGTGTTTGCAAATTGGTCGAAGAAATCAAAGCATTTACTTCGTTTTGATTGAAAACATCAAACATATGTAAACCCAATTTCAGTTTTTTGTTCATGAAATCTTTATTAAACGAAATATCAAATTGTTGGATTGGTTTGGTAATTTTGTAAATTTCCCAAACACCACCTTCAGGTAAAATGAAATAATTCAACGTATTTTTTACATCCCAAGGCAACATGATTTGCGCTTGCGCACCATAATTCCAAACTGGCGAAGAATCAAATGAGAAATCGTATCCATCTGTTAAATTCTTGATGTAATTGATGTTTACGAAGATGTAATTCATCTTGTCGATATTGTTCATTCGTTTTTGGAATTCTTCTTTTCCTTTGAAGAAATAATCCAACGGAATTGGGAAATTAGCATAAGCACTGAATGTCTTAAATCGATCAAACTGTTGGAACGTTTGTGTGCTAACCAATTCGCCTGGTTCAGCCGTCATCAAGAACAAATTGTGATCTTTAGAAACGGTATAATTTGTTCCTAATTGTATGAATTGCAACGCTGAAATTTTAAATTCAAAATTGTCAAAAAAGCTTGGGTTCAACAATAAATTTCCTCCCGAAGTGTTGTATTGGTCAAAATTTCCACCATTTGGATCCAAAACACTATAACTAGGTTGTGAAATTTTTCTCGAATACGAAGCGGTAACATTTACATCATTGGTTACTTCATACATTGCACTAACATTTGGAAACAAATTATTGTTCTTAAAATCAATATTCGTTTTTACATCATCAACAATTCCAATTCTATCCACTTCAAAATTTTCAAATCGCAATCCAGCCGTTAAATGTAGTTTTTTGATTTTTTTTCTAACTTCAGCATAAAAAGCTAAATTGGTTTCTGTATAATCAAAATCGATTATATCAGTTGTAGCCGAATTCAAGTTATAACTTCCAATGTTATTTACTTTTATTGTGTTGAATTTTCCACCAGTATTTACCGAAAGATTTAGTTTTTCAAATGGAATGGCAAAATCATATTTCAAATAATAATTCAGTAAATCAAAGTTGCTTTTGAAGTTATTGAAACTTGACATATTATTTTCTACAGCACTAGTTTTGGTGTCTGGATTTCGACTAAAAACATTGGTAAACGCAATTACATCAAGCGTTCTGCCAATTGTATCTAACTTGGTTTTGTATTGCAAACTGATTTCGTGGTTGCTTGCTTTTGTTTTAGTTGTTCCATTGTTGAAATAATCTGGAATTTCTGAACCAAAAGTTATTGCATCAAAATTTCCTCTATCGTTAGAAAATGTTGTATTGTAATTAAATAACAAGTTGGATTTTTCACTTAATCTGTAATTGGTTCCAACTCTTGCATAAAAATTTCGGTTGGTGTTTATATTCAGTCGGTTTTGGTCTATGAATTTGTCTGGATCAAAAGAGGTAAACGTTTGTCCGTTTTTAGATTTTTGTTCCCATTCGATATAATTATAACCAATCATTGTTTGCCAACTCAAGTTTTTTTCTTTTCCGTTGAGCAAAATCTGAGGACTTGGTTTTTGGTATTTATTGAAATTGTAGTTAATGTTAAAACTAGCGTTTATTCCTTTTAATCGTTTCGTACTTGTAACTAAATTGATAATCGAACCGCTTGCATTGGCGTCAAAAGCTGCTCCAGGATTGTAGATTAATTCCGCTTTTTCGATTGCATTTGCAGGTAATGAAGATAAATAATTCTCCAAATCGCTTCCGCTCAAAGTACTTGGTGCGCCGTCAATATAAATGACAACGCCTTTTCCGTTGAGTGATAATCCGCCAGTTGGAGAAGCAATTACGCCAGGCATTTTTTTTACGGCATCATACGCATTTCCAGTGCTTAACATCGCATTATCTTTTACGCTAACCGTTGTTTTATCAGAATCAACTTTGATGAATTTTTTCTGTTGCGTGATGGTAACTTCCTTAAGTTCTTTGGGTTTGATAGTGTCGTTTTCTGTCTTTGTTTCTTGGGCAAAAACAGTTGTTGCTGCTAAAGATAATGCAGCCATAAAGAATGATTTCATTTTGATTAATTTTCGATTGATGATTATCAATAAGACTTTAATCAGATAAAAATGTTACAATCAAAAATGATTTTTTAGCAAATGTTTTTTTGCTCAGTTGCTTTTTCAATGGAACAACTTCTTGGTCCGCAACCCATTCTTTTTGGTCCGCAAGAAGTTAAAAACCCGAATAGAAGTACTATTAAAATAAACTTTTTCATTTTTTCATTTTAGAATATTTTTCAATTTCTTTTTCTCGTTCTATTAAAAAATTGTCATCGATGATTTGAAACATACAAGGAATTCTATGAATACTCATAATACCTTTATTGAATAACAAATGTGCATACATGTTTAATTCGTTGTGATTTTCTCCAAAATCAATAGTAGGATATTCTTTCTTTGCTATTAACTTTACCAATGAATCAAACTTAATTCTGTTTTTAAATTCAGCTAAATCATTTTTTGAATAAGAATTAAATCCAATATTATTTAATGCTGCGGTATCTTTAAATTCAAAATATCGTTCTTTATTTTGAAGTAGAATTTCAGTGTAACGTTTTATGTCTTCTAATAGAATTTCATCGTCATGTTTTTTGTTTTCTCTTCGTAAAGCACCGTATAAAAAATCAGGATAAGTACAAATTTCCTTTATTTCATTAGTGTTTAGGTTTTTTACATTTACAACAATATAAGAAGCTGTGTGAGTGTTGTTTTTGTAATTGACTAATTTAACGTAGTTTGTATATCGAATAGAATCAGCTGTTGATTTGAATTGTTTTTTCTCTTTGCTTTTTGTGTTATTGCAAGCAACTAGGAGTAAAACTAAGAAAAGTAAAACAAGTTGCTTCATCCTCAAAACGATTTCTCCGTTTGCATTCCAATAAGTTGTTCCAAATAATCTCGTTGATTGGAAAGTCTCGGAATTTTGTGTTGTCCGCCGAGTTTGTTGTTGTCTTTCAACCAATCATAAAACAAGTTTTCTCGCGCTACATTAATTTTTAATTGGTTTAATGTCATGTTGTTGTAGCGTTTCGCCTCATAATCAGAATTTACCGATTGTAGATTTTCGTCCAAAACTTTTTGGAACAAATGAATATCTTCGGGATGTTTTTTAAACTCAATCATCCATTCGTGTGCGCCTTTTTCTTTATCTTTCATAAAAATAGGAGCAACGGTATAATCTTTTACTTCACAGTGTAAAGCGGAACACGTTTTTGCAATGGCCGAATCGGTGTTTTCAACCATTAATTCTTCGCCAAAAACATTAATATGATGCTTCGTTCGTCCTGAAACTCGAATTCTGTATGGATTTAATGAAGTAAATCGAACCGTATCGCCAATCATGTATCGCCATAAACCTGCATTGGTAGTGATGACAACTGCATAATTTTTGAATAATTCTACATCGGCTAAACGAACAATTTTTTGATTTGGTGTGCCAAAAGTATCCATCGGAATAAATTCATAGAAAATACCATAGTCCAACATCAGCAGTAAATCGTTGGAATAATTCAAGTCTTGAATGGCAAAAAATCCTTCGGATGCATTGTAGATTTCGTAGTATTTGAAATTCGAATTTGGTAAAATCTTTTTGTATTGTTCGCGATACGGTTCAAAACTTACGCCGCCGTGAAAATAGACTTCTAGATTTGGCCAAAGTTCAAAAAGGTTTTCTTTTCCCGATTCAGTTAAAATTCGGTTTAACAAAACCAACATCCATGAAGGAACACCAGCAAAACTGGTTACATTTTCGTTTCTAGTTTCGTTGATGATGGCTGTGAGTTTGCTTTCCCATTCGCTCATTAGCGATGTTTTATTGCTTGGTGTACTACTGAATTCTGCCCACATTGGCATGTTTTCAATCAGAATTGCTGACAAATCACCAAAAAAAGTATTGTTATTTTCATGAATTTGTGAACTTCCACCGAGGCGTAAACTTTTGCCTAAAAACATTTCGGAGTTTTCGTTATTGTTCAAATACATGCAAAGCAAATCCTTGCTGGCTTTGTAATGACAATTCTCTAAGGCTTCGTTACTAACGGGAATAAATTTGCTTTTGGCATTGGTTGTTCCGCTTGATTTGGCAAACCATTTGATTGGTGTATTCCAAAAAATATTTTGATAACCTTTGCGCGTTTCTTCAATCATCGGTTCCAAATCTTCATAGGAAGAAATCGGAATTCGTTCGGCAAAAGTAGAATAGGATTTTATGCTTTCGAAATCATATTTTTTTCCAAGAACTGTTTCTTCACATTGGCGAAGCAAGTTCATCAATAATTCGTCTTGAACTTCATTAGGATATTTTAAAAACAACTCAATCTGATGAATGCGCTGTTTCAAAACCCATGAAGCAATTGAATTTATTAATGGATATAACATGTTTTGAATTAAGAATTAAGAATTAAGAATTAAGAATTAAGAATTAAGAATTAAGAATTACGAATTACGAATTACGAATTACGAATTTTGTCAATTATTCACTAATTACTTTAAATTAGATACAAAGTTTAAAATCGTTTGTGCAATTTGATTTTGTCCTTCTTCACTTGTAATATATTCTCTGTCAGTTGTGTTTGAAAGAAAACCCATTTCTAGAGTTAAAGCTGGAACTTCAGAATTTTTTAAAATCCAAAAAGGTGCTTTTTTTACACCGCGGTTTTTTAAAGGAATATTTTTTTCGAAGTCTAATACTAGTTTTTGAGCCAATTCGTTAGATTTTTCATAGGCAACCGATTTATCGGAAACAAAAATTTCGAAACCGCTAGCTGTTATATTTTTATTTTGATTGACATGTAATGAAAGTACTAAATCTGGTTTGATACTGTTAATGAAGTTTGTTCTTTCGGCTAATTCTACGAATTTATCGTCATCACGAGTGAAAAAGAATTTGATATTTTTATCAGAATTAAGCGCTTCAATTTTTTTAGAAATTTTGTCTGCTAAATCTTTTTCTAACAAATCATTGTGTTTTACACCAAAATCATGTCCGCCATGACCAGCATCAATAACCACAGTAATAGTTTCTTTTTCAGAAGAAATAAACGATACGGTTGCAAAGGCAACAACGAGAAGTAAAGCTTTGAATAGGTTTTTCATAAGGATAGATTTTGGTTAAACATCTACTTGAATAACGCTAAAATACTAAAATTATTATAAATTTAGCCAAAAATCTGAAATTGATAGTATGACATACGAAGGCGTTCTCACCAAAATGCAAACCGAATTTTCAAATCCAATTCAATATTATTTGGTGTTTGAAAATAGTTTTTTAAGCTTAAACCAACTTTTAGACAAATCGATGGAAATTAATTTCGTTGGTTATCAATGTTTGAATTGTGGTAAAAAGAAAAAAATTTTCCGACAAGGATTTTGCTATGATTGTTTTATGAGTTCGGCTTCGGCTGGCGATTGGATTATGAAACCCGAACTTTCCACAGCGCATTTGGATATTGAAGACAGAGATTTAGAGTATGAAAAAAAAGTACAACTCCAACCGCATATTGTGTATTTGGCATTGTCGAGCGATGTAAAAGTTGGCGTTACGCGAAAAACTCAAGTTCCAACACGCTGGATTGATCAAGGTGCTGTTCAAGCCATTCCAATTGTTGAAGTTCCCAATCGTTTTTTGGCAGGAATTACCGAAGTTGCCTTGAAAAATCATTTTGCCGATAAAACCAATTGGCAAAAAATGCTAAAAAATGAAACGCCAGAAGTTGATTTGCTAAAAGAAAAAGCGTCATTAAAATACTTAATTCCAAAGGAAGTTCAAGAATATTATGATGTTGATAAAAACGATTTATACGAATTGCATTTTCCAGTTTTAGAATATCCGAAGAAAGTAACTAGCTTAAATTTGGATAAATCTCCCAATTTTTCTGGAAAATTAACTGGAATAAAAGGTCAATATTTACTTTTTGAAGACGGAACAGTTTTTAATGTTCGCACTTTTGAAGGTTATGTAGTGAAGATTTCGATTTGATCTAATAAAAAAAATATTTTTAATACATCTTTTTTTTTTAATTTAGTTCACATTAATCAACTAAATCTTTAAAATTATGAAAAACTCTATCTATCTATCTATCTTGAGTGTGCTTTCATATACTAGTCATGCACAAATTGAAACTTGGCGATGTGTTGAAGTGACAAATCCCTATTTTACAAATGTTTCAGTAAATCAGAATCAATCTCCTCCAATACCTGATTATAATCTTGACATCGACTCACAGAGTTATCCTGACTCTGATCCTGAGAGGAAACATGCATATAAAGTTAAGTTTTATATAATAAGAGATGATAATGGTGATAGAACTGATTTTGTTGGTGAAGAAATTGTAATGAATGCAATTAGAGATTTGAATTTGAATTATAAAAATTCCAATATATATTTTAAATATGGAGGTTTTGAATATGTTGATGATTCAAATTTAACAGGAAATAGGAGTGTTCAATTTTTATATGAAGCTTTCAGTGATTTTTTTGTTGATCCAGATGCTTTTAAATTAGTTATATTAGATGGTGCTATTTCATTAGGTAATGATGAAAATGGAAACGAAGTGACTGTACCTGGTCTCGCACCACCATATTCTACTGTTTCATTTTATAGTTACAGAGGAATAACTTCTAGAAGAATTCCATCTCATGAAGTTGGGCATAATTTTAATTTAAAACATGTTTCAAGTACTATGGAAAATGTTATTAGGTTACAATATGAAGGATCTGGATATAATGCTCAATTTGCAGGTGATAAAGTTCACGATACACCAGCTTACAAGTCTTGGAATAATAATCAATTCAATAGTTCAGGTATTTATGTAGGTGATGATATAGATAATAATGAGGCATTGCCAGTGAATGATGTTAATAGAAGATATAGTAGTCAGAGTCCTAAAATCAATAATTTAATGTTTGTTCATGATGGAGAGGATTTGGCAATGGGTTATGAATTTACTCCTGGACAAGTAAAAAGGATGCGTTACTATATTTCAGAAGATGAAACAACAAGTACTTATGATTTTATTGGAGCATCTGTTCCAATTGAATCAATATATGAGCCTTTTGAAACTATTCTAGTTGAGGGAGAAACTGTAGCAACTGTAACAGATAATGGAGATGGAACAGCAAAAGTTTGTAGAAATATTTTACAGAAAGATAGATTTCAAAAAGGATTTTATATGAGTTTCTCAGATGATAATGAGGAAAATTTTTTAACTTCAACGCCAAATGATTTGGTTGAAATTGTTTCTCCAGTCAGAAATTTATATAATAAAATAGCTTCAATATATGCTGATTTTGAGGTAAAAATTCCAGTACCTTGCTACAGAGGTACAATTTGTGTAAATGAACCGTATATCGGTGGACAAATTATTTCCACTCAGGTTTTAGGCTCTATGAATTTAACCGTTAAAGAGCTAAATGATATTGAAGTAAATGATCCTGCGCTTTTTGAACAATTGTTGGAACAGTATTATCATATTTTGAAAAAAATTACTAGTTCAGGCGTAGTAGATGAGAAAGTTATTTATAAAT
>NZ_JACTAC010000054.1 GCF_014486675.1 Flavobacterium macrobrachii | reverse complement strand
TTTATAAATCATAAATTTTAAAACAAAGCAGTCATTTTTGATGACTGCTTTTATTTTTTAATAACTTAAACTTTTTAAAAGTGAAAAATTTATTGCTTATAATTATACTTTTGTCCTTTAATTATACTTTTGCTCAAGTACCTGAGATTGATTGGATGAAGCGTTATGGTGGAATTAGCCAAGACTATTTAAATGAAATTATAGTTACACAAGATGGCGGATTATTTTTGTCAGGATCATCAAACTCTGGAATTTCTGGGAATAAAACGCAAGCTAGAATTGGAGGTACACAAGATTATTGGGTAGTGAAAACCGATATACATGGTACTATTGAATGGCAAAAAACTATTGGCGGCGGTGATGTTTTTGGAAATTTAGAAGCTGAGGTTTTAAGAAGTGGGAAACAAGCACCTGATGGTAGCTACTATTTAGGTGGTAACTCAGATTCTCCAATTTATGGCAATAAGACAGTGCCTAATTATGGACTTCAAGATTATTGGATAGTTAAATTGGATAGTGAAGGAGACATTCTTTGGCAAGCTAATATTGGTGGGACAAATTATGAGGAGTGTTATTCTTTGGAGGTAACATCTGATGGCGGTTGTATAGTTGGTGGATTTTCTCAATCGGGAATTTCGGGAAACAAAACAGAAAGCAGTCGCGGTGGAAGAGATTATTATGTAGTTAAACTAGATAGTAATGGGCAAATTGAATGGCAGAAAACCTATGGCGGCTCAGGGATGGATGTTCTCTACTCAATCCTTGTTTTGGAGAATAATGAGTACTTGCTTTCTGGAGTATCATCATCAAATATTTCTGGGGATAAAACAGAAAATTCAAAAGGAGGTGGTGATTTTTGGATTATAAAAATTAATGCAGCTGGAAGTATTATTTGGCAAAAAACTATCGGTGGCAATAGTGCTGATACACCATATAGTTTGGTAAAAGTTTTGGATGGATTTGTTATTTCAGGTGTTTCTGATTCTGATATATCTTTTGATAAAACTCAAAATTCTCGTGGTGGTAGTGATTATTGGTTAGTGAAAACCGATTTTGAAGGGAATGTAATTTGGGATAAAACTTATGGTGGAGATATTGATGATTTTGCGTTTGGTTTGTTGTCGTTTTCAGACGAAAGAGGTTTTGTATTAGTGGGAGCGTCCTATTCAGGTGTTACAGGTGACAAAACGGTAGTTAATTACGGGGAATACAATGGTTGGATAATTAGAACTGATGAAAATGGTGAATTACTTTGGCAAAAAGGGATAGGTGGTACTTATTTAGATTTATTAAGTCAAGTTGTTGAGTTGCCAGACAAAAGTATTTTACTTGGTGGTGGCGCTAATTCATTAGTTTCAGGAAATCTTACTGTAGTAGGTTTTAATAGTTTAGATTATTGGTTAGTAAAATTAGCTCCAGAGGAATTAAGTGTTAATGAAGTTGTGTCAAATGATTTTTTGGTTTATCCAAATCCAACTACCAAAGAGGCAAATATTAAGTTTACGGAACATCAAGAAAATATAAAGGTTATAGTTTATAATGCTTTGTTTCAAGTGGTTGATAAATTAGAATTTGCTAGTACTTCACAAGTAAGTTTTTCAATAAATAATTCATCAGGTATTTATTTTGTAAAAATGACTAACCAAGACGGTAAAGTATATCAAAGTAAAATAGTAAAAAAATAACCGCAAACTTTGTCATTCCGTAGGAATCTCACAATTCTGAGATTCCTACGGAATGACAAAAGAAACTGCGAATAATAAAAAAACAAAAGCACAAAATTCTAGTGAGCTTTGTGCTTTTTTTGTGTCTTAGTGGTTAAAAAACTATTCCGTTTTCTTTGGTTCTTCTTTTTTCTTCTTACCAAAAATATCTTTAATCAAGTTGTTGGCTTTGGTTTTGACATCTTTTTTGACATCAGTTTTTGTAGTGTCATTTTTAGGTTTTGTAGCATTGGAAATGATAGAATTCACGGTATTTTTAGTACTTGAAACAACTTTTTCTTTTTGTTGTTTTACCAAATTATTTACTAAGTTCGTTGTGGCTTGTTTCACATCGGTAGTGATTTTTGGCGATGAAAAATTTCCTCCAATGATTGCATTTACAGGAATACTTTGTACTTTTTGAGCATCGGCTGGCGATAATTTTGCAATTAAATTATTGGCTTCGGTTCCAAGATATTTTGCTGGAACATCTAGTTTTAAATTATAATTCATGTTTTGGTCAAAACCGTGTGTTCCGCCAACATTCACTTTGATGTCTTGGTATTTGATGTCGAATGGTTTTACATTTACTTTTCCATCTTTAAACGTAATTGCTGCTTTTAAATCATTCAAATTTAATTTTTTCAAATCCACAAAATTCAAGTTGTTATCCAAAGCAGTTAACAATGTTGAATTACTAGAATTTACTGTTGTTGAAAGCAATTGACCTAACAAATCTCCGGTTAAACTACTCAGAATTGGTGTCATTTCTGTTTCATTAAGATTTCCAGATAATTTGATGGTTGAATTTAATTTTCCATTAATAATTCCGGCAATTGGAGCAATTTTTTTCATCATATCCAATTGGGTAAACGTTTGCATTATATCTACTTTGTTTAATCCTAAATCCATGTTGAATTTTGGTGTTTTTTCTTTGGTAGAAACATCGCCTTTAAATGAAATTGAGCCTCCGAAAATATCGGTTTTTCCGTTTTGTAATGTTGCCTTTTGGTCTTTAATGATGATTTTTCCTGAAACGTTTTTCAAAGTTAAATTATCATACAAAACCGTGTTGGCTTTGGCAGTTAAAGAACAATTCAAGAACGCTGGAATTTTCATTGCTTCTGATTTTTTGGTTGCCGTTTCCGTTTTTGGAGCTTCGGTTGTCATAAAATCATTTACCGCTAATTGATTGGAATTTAGGTTGAAATTTCCTTTCAACTCTTGATTTTTGAATACAAATCCGTAGAAATTTTCCAAAACGCCATTAACCGAAATATCACTTTTTCCTGTTGTGGCACTAAATTGTTGTAGGTTTACTGTGCTTGGATTGAAAGCGACTAAAACTTTGCTGATGTTCATTGTTTTTCCGTTTTCATCGGTATAATTAAATCCAGATAAATCGATAGTTCCGGCATTTTTAATTCGAGCATAATCACTTTTTTCTACCGATTGCATATCGAATTCGGTTGTGACATCGGCTTTCAACATTCCACTTAAAGGTTTGTCCAATTTTACTGGATAAGCTTTTGTAACGTTTGCCAAATTGATTGTTCCTTTTAAAGCGGCATTAACTAGAGCATTTTCAGCTAAATTTTTAATGTTGGCTTTCGCATTGAAAACATCTTGGTCAATTTGAAATGATAATTTATCTAAATTCACATAGGTATCATTCATTACACCTGTTTCGTTGATGATTTTGGTGTCAATCACAATGTTTTTGACCGATTTTGGTAAATTTGGATATTGGAATGATGCATTATTGGAAGCAATTTCGATGTTGAATTTTGGTACAGTAGTTTCAGAATATAATCCTTTAGCAAAACCAGTAACGGTAAAGTCGCCACTCGTTTTTACATTGTCTAAATTAGCTGCATATTGCGCTGGAATTAATCCTAAGAAATTCTTGAACGACGAAGTTGGCGTTTTGAATTTCAAGTCATATTCTTGTCCAGCTTCAACAATTTGAATAAATCCGTCAAATTCTAAAGGCAATTCGTTGATTTTCGCCTTGTTTTCTTTGAAGGTATATTTACTTTTTTCTAAATCAATTCCTAAAATAGCGTCCAACGAAAGTGCCACATTATTCATGTAGTTGGCTTTGTCCATCGAAAGAGAAACTTTAGTCGTTGTTTTCGTAATTAAATCTAATTTCGTTGAAGTAAAATCGCCTTTTCCTTCATGATTGATACTGTCAAGAACCATTTTCATTTTTGATTTTTCATCATAAAACTGAAATCTGAAATTCTCGATTTCGTATTCTTTTATTTTTAAGGCTAAAGGTTTACTTTTTTCGTCTTTTGCATCTTCTTTTTTATTTTTTAAGGCAATGTCAAAGTTTCCAATACCATCTTTATTGAAAATAATGTTTATCAAACCGTTTTTGGATGAAATTCCGTCAATATTCATTGGTTCGTTTTCACCTTTAAATAATTCTTTGATGGACATTTTTAAATTTAGTTCTTCAAAAGAAACCAAAGTATCGCCTTCAAAAGGCGCTTTGTTGATAATCGAAAGTTTATCAATCGTTACACTTGCATTTGGAAAGTTTTTGAACAAACTCAAATCAGCATCGGCAAAAGCTACTTTCGCATCTATATTTTCATTAATGGAAGTTAAGATTTTAGCTTTGATTTGGTCTTTGAAAAAGTATGGAATGGCAAAAGCTGCCACAACCAACAATAGAAAAACAATTCCAACGATTTTTAAAATTTTCTTTAGCATAACGAATAATTTTATTGCAATGTTCTTACAAAAATAATGCCTTTTGAATAAACGAGGTATAAAATTAGGTAAGTTTTATGATTTTCAGGGTTAAAAAATAGTTATTAACAGACGGTTTGTTTTTTCTTTTATTCTGAAATAGTTTTATTTAATTTGCGCTTGGTATGAATAAGCAGCATCAAGTCGTTTTATCGTTAGGAAGTAATCAAGGAAATCGCCTTGAAAATATCAAGCATTGTATTGCTTCCATTCACCGAGAGATTGGTACAATTATTAAGGTTTCACGGCTTTTTGAAACGCCAGCTTGGGGTTTTGAGAGTGAACCGTTTTACAATTGTGCCGTTGTAGTTCATACTCATAAAGATGCACATCAGGTTTTAGAAGAAGTATTGTTGCTCGAAGAAGCTTTGGGTAGAATTCGTTCCGATGTTGAAGGTTATCAAGCAAGAATTATTGATATTGATGTGATTTCGTTTGATGAAGAAATTATTGCTTCCGAAAAATTGAAAGTTCCACATCCCGAAATGCAAAATCGTCTTTTTGTTTTGGTTCCAATGCGCGATTTGAATTTGGATTGGCGTCATCCAATTTTACAAAAATATCTTCATGAATTATTACTGCTTTCCGAAGATAAAAGTAATATTAAAGTAATTCAATCGCTGGAAAATCCGATTACTAAAATTCCTTTAAACAATTTTAATTATATCGCTATCGAAGGAAATATTGGTGCTGGAAAAACAACCTTAGCCAATAAATTAGCCGAAGATTTTAATGCCAAAATGGTTTTGGAACGTTTTGCGGATAATCCGTTTTTGCCAAAATTTTATGAAGATCAAAGTCGCTATGCTTTTCCACTCGAAATGTCATTTTTAGCCGATAGATATCAGCAAATTTCTGATGATTTAGCGCAATTTGATTTGTTTAAAGATTTTGTCGTAGCCGATTATCATATTTTTAAATCCTTAATTTTTGCAAAAGTTACGCTAGCCGAAGACGAATTTCGATTATATAAAACGATGTTTGATATCATCTACAAAGAAATGCCAAAACCCGATTTATATATTTATTTGTATCAAAATACCGAGCGATTACTTCAAAATATAAAATTACGCGGAAGAAGTTACGAGCAAGAAATTCCAGCTGAATATCTCGAAAAAATAAACAGCGGTTATCTTGATTATATCAAATCTCAAAAAGATTTAAACGTCTTAATTATTGATGTTTCCGATAAAGATTTTGTTGAAAATCAAGTCGATTATGCTTTTATTTTAGACGAAATTCAGAATAAATTGCAATCCTAAAATTTATCGAATTAAACTAAAGTGACCTTTGTGTTCGGGTAAAGTTTCGCTGACTTTGGCAACAAACCAATAATCATCGGCAGTCAATTTCCTTCCGTTGTAAGTTCCATCCCAAATAGGATTTTGTTTATTGATAAAAGCAATCACTTTTCCATAACGGTCAAAAATTGTTACTTCGGGATTTGGATAAAAACTCATGCCTTTAATTGTCCAAAAATCATTCGTGCCATCATTATTCGGACTAAAAAAAGCAGGATACGTTATGTAAGCAAAAGGGAAATCATCATTTCCACAAAAATCTCTGTCTTTTACATAAGCCGTGTAAATTCCACCATTTTGCAATTGGAAAATATTTGAAGACTGAAAGTTATTTCCATCAATTGAAAACTCAAAATCACCTGAATTGGTTAGAATTGTTGCAGTATTTCCAGTTATAATTACATCTGAAATTATTGGTCTTGCTTTTACATTAACGCTAAAATTTTGTGTCGATGAACAGTTAAAACCATTAGTCATTTCAACTGAAAATTGTCCTTGTGTTGAAACCGAAATACTTTGAGTAGTTTCGCCAGTTGTCCATTCATAATCCAATCCCGAAATTCCAGCGGTTAGCGTTGTACTTGTTCCTTCACAAATCGCAATTTCACTATCAGCAATGGTTGCAGGTTTGGGATTTATTGTAATGCTTACCGAGTTTCTTGGTGTTGAAATACAATTGTTATTATTGGCTTCTATATAATAAGTAGTTGATTGATTTAAAGTTGGGGTTGTAAAACTACTTCCAGTGAATAACGGCGTTGTAGAAGTTAAACTATTATACCAACGGATTGTTCCCGAAGTTGCTATTGCAGTTAAGGTAACCGAAGTTTCTTCGCAAGTTGAAGTCGAACTCGGCGCTGTAACTGATGGGGTTTGATTTACATTTACAGTTATTGGTGTTCGTATTCCAGTTGTACAACCTATTGGAAATGCATCAATGTAGTAAGTTGTAGTTGTAGTTAAAGTTGGAGTTATAAAATTATTTCCAGATGCAAGAACGTTTCCGCCAGTTTGGATATCATACCAATTAATGGTTCCAGCAGTTGCAGTTGCCGACATGTTTATTGATACCGCATTACAAACTGCATAAGTAGCAACTGGATTTATAACAGGAATTGTAATTGTTGTACTGGTTGAAATACTTAAAACTGGATCGCCAGGCATACCTCCATATTCAACAATATATCCTTTGGGTTGATAATCGCCGTTTGCTTCGCCAGTATTGGATAAATCATTCCACGAACCTGAAATTCCAACTCCTGGAGCAGTTATGTGAGCATAATCTTCGTTATTTGCATTATTTGGTTCGCCGTTATTCCAATTGGCAAAATTTGGAGTAGAACCATTTATGCCACCATTCCAAAAAACCATTCCTATTTCTGGTCCAGTCATCCAGCGCCAAACTCCTTCAGTTACTTCGTCGCTTCCGCCAATCCAACCTGCTCCAGCAGCTTGTTCACCTGAAAGTTGTGCTTCATCAGCAGCGGTAATCGTAGCTAGATAACCTTGAAGTCCATAATAGGTGCTGTTTTCAGCAGCAGTTTTTGCGTTGGACCAAGTTATTCCAACATTTGAAATATATTGGTAATAATGTCCGTTGGATGGCAAATAATTGGCTTGACCAACAGTTATTGAAAATGTTTTGGTGCCAGCTTGCGGGTTTGCCGAATTGTTTTGAAAAACAATGTCTTTTACCGCAGCTATAATTTGAGGATATGTTGGTTGCCCAAAAACTCCAGTAAGTGTAAGTTTTCCTGTAGTTTGGTTCCAAGATGTGGTAATGTTTGGGTGGTTTCCGGTTAAAAGTAAAACATCTTGTGAGCTAACATATCCCGAAGAAATTTGTATGTAAATAGCATCAATTCCTGGATCATCGTCAACAATGTTGAAATCTGTAACGATTTTCATCTGGGTTTGTGGACAATAAATTTGATTTCCGGTAGCTGTTAAAACTGGAGCATTGTTTAGAATAAACTTTTTTTGTTTTTTTTGTCTAAAAACTGGATTTTCATTACCAAACTTTATTGGGTTAGCAAATGAATTGTTTCCAAAAATTGAAAAAATGAAGATTAAGGCTATTATAATTTTTTTATACATGGCTTAAAAATAGAAAAATTTGAACAGATAATTTCCTAAAGATTTGTTAGAATTTTATTTTTTGAAATAAATCCCAAACCACAATTCCGGCACTAACCGAAATATTTAGCGAATGTTTTGTTCCAAGTTGTGGAATTTCAATCGTTCCTTTGCAAAGTTTAATTGCTTTTTGATTGACACCATAGACTTCATTTCCAAAGACTAAGGCGTATTTTTTATTTTTATCGATTTCAAAACTTTGAAGAAAAACAGCATTTTCAACTTGTTCTATTGCATAAACTTCAATGTTTTCTGTTTTTAATTTTTCAATAACTGAAAGCACATCTTTTTGATATTCCCATGCTACGGTTTCGGTTGCGCCAAGTGCTGTTTTGTGAATTTCTTTGTTTGGCGGAGTTGCGGTTATGCCACACAAATATATTTTTTCGATAAGAAAAGCATCCGATGTTCTAAAAACCGAACCAATATTATGAAGACTTCTAATATCATCAAGAATAATAACAATTGGCGTTTTTTTGGCTTGTTTAAAATCGTCAACGCTTTTACGTTCGAGTTCTTTGTTTTCGAGCTTTCTCATTTTTGAAATTTTTGGCAAAGATATTCAAAAAAAATCTCGTCTCATTTTTTACAACGAGACGAGATTTTTAAAATTAGTAATTAATAATTAACTTTTTACTGGTTCAGCAGCTGGAGCAGAATCTACTACATTACCTTTAATAGTTAAAACTTTTGGAGCTTCTGAAGCGTTTGAAGTAATAGTAATAGTTTTAGTAAATGGACCAGGTCTGTTTGTGTCATATTTTACACCAATAACAGCTTTTGCACCTGGAGCAACTGGACCATCAGGTTTTGTTGGAACAGTACATCCGCATGAACCTTGAGCATTAGTGATTGTTAATGGTTTGTTTCCGTTGTTAGTTAAAACAAATTCTCTTTTTCCGTCAGCACCTTTTTGGATTGTTCCATAGTCGATTGTTTCGGTTTCGAAAACTAGTCCAGCACCATCAACTTTTGGAGCGTCAATTTTAGCTGTTTCTTTTTTAACTGATTTTTTAACAGTTTGAGCATTTGTAGTAGCAACACCAAAGAAAGTGATTGCAGCGAGTAAAATTATTCTTTTCATTTTTTTTATGTTTTATGATTATGGTACAAATCTATTTAAAAAAAATATTCACCTCAATTTTTTAATCTTAATATTAAATTAAAATTTAGAATGGCTATCGTTTTAAAAATAATTAAATTCGCTGTCACAAAACTAATTTTAATACTATTTTCCATTGGCATCAAAAGAAAAAGCACCAAAAGAAACTCCGTTGATGAAACAATACAACGAGATAAAAAGCAAATATCCAGATGCGTGCTTGCTTTTTAGAGTAGGCGATTTTTATGAAACTTTTGGAGAAGATGCCATTCGAGCGTCAAAAATATTAGGGATTGTTTTAACGAAACGTGGCGCAGGAAGCGAAACTGAAACCGCTTTGGCTGGATTTCCACATCATTCGTTGAATACTTATTTACCAAAATTAGTAAAAGCTGGACTTCGAGTAGCGATTTGTGACCAATTGGAAGATCCAAAAATGACAAAAACCATTGTAAAACGTGGCGTAACCGAATTGGTTACACCTGGAGTTTCGATGAATGATGAGGTTTTGCATTCTAAATCGAATAACTTTTTAGCATCGGTTTATTTTAGTAAAAAACAACTTGGTGTCGCTTTTTTAGATGTTTCTACAGGTGAATTTTTAACTTCTCAAGGAAATCAGGAATATATTGACAAGCTGTTACAAAATTTTCAGCCAAGCGAAATTTTAATTCAAAAAAATAATAAATCCGATTTTAAATCGGCTTTTGGAGAAGATTTTAATGTGTTTTATCTTGAAGATTGGGTTTATAAAGAAGATTATGCTGTTGAAACATTAACCAATCATTTTCAAACAAATTCTTTAAAAGGTTTTGGAATAGAAGAATTACCCGATGGAATTATTGCTTCGGGTGCGATACTTTATTATTTATCCGAAACACAGCATAACAAAGTTCAACATATCACGAACATTCATCGAATAGCTGAAGATGCTTATGTTTGGATGGATCGATTTACTATTAGAAATCTTGAATTGTATCACAGTCATTCTCAAAATGCAGTAACGCTTTTGGATGTAATCGATAAAACTATTTCGCCAATGGGTTCACGCTTGTTGAAACGTTGGTTGGCATTGCCTTTAAAAGATATAAATAAGATAAGAAGTCGCCACGAATTGGTTTCTTATTTGAAGGGAAACACCGAAATTTTACAAAAAATCCAATATCAGATTAAGCAAATTTCCGATTTGGAACGATTGATTTCTAAAGTAGCTACGGGAAAAATTTCACCGCGAGAAGTTATTTATCTTAAAGAATCATTGGATGCCATTATTCCAATAAAAAATATTGCACTTGAAAGTAAGCAAGAAGCCGTTCGTGTTATTGGTGATAGTTTGCATGCGTGTGATTTACTTCGCGAAAAAATTAAAGAAACGCTTAATCAAGATGCACCAGTTGCCATTGCTAAAGGAAATGCGATCGCAACAGGAGTTCATCCTGAGTTGGACGAATTAAGAAATATTGCTTTTTCAGGCAAAGAATATTTGGAAGGAATTGAACAACGCGAATCGGAAAGAACCGGAATTTCATCGCTAAAAATATCGTTTAATAATGTTTTTGGTTATTATATCGAAGTTCGAAATACGCACAAAGATAAAGTTCCAACGGAATGGATTAGAAAACAAACGTTAGTAAATGCGGAACGTTACATCACCGAAGAATTAAAAGAATATGAAACGAAAATTCTTGGTGCCGAAGAAAAAATTCATCAAATAGAAAGTCAACTTTTTGAACAATTAGTGGTTTGGATTGGAACATACATCAAACCAGTTCAGTTGAATGCTAACTTGATTGCGCAATTGGATTGTTTGACTTCGTTTGCTCAATTGGCTATCGAGAACAATTATGTTTGTCCAATTTTGGATGATACTTTTGAATTAGAAATTACAAATGGAAGACATCCAGTTATTGAAAAACAACTTCCAGTTGGCGTTCCTTATGTTGCCAATGATGTTTTTCTGGATAGAGAAACCCAACAGCTTATTATGATTACCGGACCAAATATGTCGGGTAAATCGGCAATTTTACGTCAAACGGCTTTGATTGTTCTTTTATCTCAAATGGGAAGTTTTGTTCCAGCCGAAAAAGTCAGAATGGGAATTGTAGATAAAATTTTTACCCGAGTTGGTGCAAGCGATAACATTTCCATGGGTGAATCTACTTTTATGGTCGAAATGAACGAAACGGCTTCCATCTTGAATAATATTTCTGATAGAAGTTTGGTTTTATTAGACGAAATCGGTCGTGGGACTAGTACCTATGACGGAATTTCGATAGCTTGGGCAATTGCCGAGTTTTTACACGAAAATCCAGCTCGACCAAAAACATTGTTCGCAACACATTATCACGAATTAAATGAAATGTCTGAACTTTTGCCTCGAATTCAAAACCACAATGTTTCGGTGAAGGAATTAAAAGATACTGTTTTGTTTATTCGTAAATTGGTAAAAGGTGGAAGCGCACATAGTTTTGGAATTCACGTAGCAAAAATGGCTGGAATGCCGCAAACGGTTATTCAAAAAGCACAAAAATTGTTGAAGAAACTGGAGAAAAATCATTCTAGTGATGCATTGAATACCATTAAATCAGCTAAAGACGAAATGCAACTCAATATTTTCAGCATGGATGATCCGTTATTGGAAGAAATCAGAGAAGATATTTTAAATTTAGATATTAATACGCTAACGCCAGTGGAAGCTTTGATGAAATTGAACGAACTGAAAAGAATGTTGTTAAAAAAATAAGTTCTATTCTTTTTGCAATCAATGGATTATAAAATATTGAAATTTTTTTATTAAAAATCGTTTGCAATATTCATTTTTAGTGTTACATTTGCATCCGCAATACGGGATAAGTATTATCGTTCTTATAAAAATTTGATAACGCGAAAATAGCTCAGTTGGTAGAGCGCGACCTTGCCAAGGTCGAGGTCGCGGGTTCGAACCCCGTTTTTCGCTCAACTACTATATAATGCTCGAGTGGTGATATATTTAATTAATTTTTTCTAAAAATTAGTTTTATCAAAACAAAGGCAATATGCTCGAGTGGTGGAATTGGTAGACACGCTGGACTTAAAATCCAGTGGGTAGTAATGCCCGTGCGGGTTCAAGTCCCGCCTTGAGTACTAAAAGTTTCAAACTATGTTTGGAGCTTTTTTTGTTTATAAAAATCCCGAATTACAATTTGTTTTTTATTAATGTTTACGAATGATTTTCAAAGTAAACAAACTTGTGTTGGAAAATGAAATGCTTAATGAGTCTTAATTTCTTAATGGTTTAAAAAGATAAGCAGTTTTATTATTTTAGGTTTTTTTGCTTAGTAAAGATTTTGAAATACTATCTTAGTAAAATATTTGATTAAAGAATTTTAATGGGCACATTTGTAATTACAAAAAGACAGAACGGATATTATAAATATGAATTTACTTCTAGAAAAGGTAAAACCATTTTTATGAGTGATGATTTTGAATTGCGATTTGAATGCGAAGAAGCGATTGAGGAATTTCGTAACAATATTGAAGCTGTTTTTTTTATGAAGTTTAAATCAAAAAACGGGAAGTTCTTTTTTAAAATTATTTTAAAAGAAAAAGAAATAGCAGTCAGTCGAAAATACACCACGCAGCTGTTACTTCAAAAGGGAATTGACGAAATAGTTAGAAGTGTGTCAAAATCGGAAGTGTTGGATTTTAGTGTGCAAGATTTTGCTTTTCCTTCTGCGGAAGAGATTTTTGGAAATGAGTAGTTTTTGTCCAAAAAAAAAAGCCCTGCAATGCAGAGCTTAAAATTAGAATTTAATTTCTAATTATTTTTTTACTTCTTCAGTAGCTGGAGCTTCAGTAGCTGGAGCAGCAGTTGTGTCAGCTGGAGCAGCAGTTGTATCAACTGGTACAGCAGTAGTGTCAACAGTTTCAACAACAGTTGTATCAGCAGCTTCTGGAGCAGCAGCATCAGCTTGTTTACAAGAAACTACAGTTAATGTAGCAACAACAGCTAAACTTAAAAATACTTTTTTCATCTTACTTAATTATAAAAGGTTAATTATTAATTCGGAGCAAAGATATAAATTTTTTCAATCGGAAAAATTTTTATTTAACTTTTTTTAAAAATTCTATCCTCGAATTCCGATTATTTATGTAACAATAATTGTGCCAAACTCTATTTTTTAAATTATTTTTTTGATTTTGGGTAAATTATTTTTAATTCGTCTATAATGTTCTGAGCGCCAGCAAATTTATCGATGATAAATAAAATGTATCGAGCATCAACCATTATGTTTCTACAAATTTCAGGCGAATAATAAATATCACTCATCGTTCCTTCCCAAACTCTATCAAAATTTAAGCCAATTAAATTTCCATTGGCATCCAAAGTTGGACTTCCAGAATTTCCTCCAGTTGTGTGGTTTGTTGCTATAAAACAAACTGGCATTTTTCCTTTGTGACTGTATTTTCCAAAATCTTTTGTGTTATACAAATCGATTAATTTTTTTGGAACATCAAATTCATAATCGCCAGGAATATATTTTTCCATTACACCATCAAGATAGGTTATTGGTTCATAAATCACGGCATCGCTTGGTTTATAACCTTTTACTTTTCCATAAGTTACACGCAAAGTACTATTGGCGTCTGGAAAAATTCGATCAGATTTTGGGCTTAACTCCAAAATGGCTTTCATATAGGTTCTTTGTGTAGCAATATTTCTCAAATTGATTTCATCATATTTTGCTGCCACACTTTTTGTATAAGAATCGGCCATCGCTTTCAAAATCTGATAACCTTTATCGTTGTTGATTTTTTCTAAAACCGTTTTAGAATCGCCTTCCAACAAACTTCTGAAATCTTGAAGATTAAGTAATTTTGAGTTAGTGTAAATGTCATTTGCTAATTTATTTGCATCTAAATTCTTCAATTCATTTGGTAAAAATTGAGTTGGTAATCTTTTAGCATAAATAGCAATCAATTGTTCGAATACATTTTTGTCAACTGTTGGGTTGAAATCTTTGTAGAATGCGTCAATACCTTTTGATAAATTATTTTTTCTATCGGTATAAGCTTGTTCGCCTTTGGTTGCCAATAATTGCTCTAATTGATATAAGCGATAACCGTTTTGTAATAACTCAGTATTTCGCATTGCAACTTCAGAGAATAAATCTCTTGCTAGAGCATAATCTTTTATTTCAGTATAATTTTTCTCGAAATCGTTCAATAAGTTCCCATATTCCGCTTGTTTTCCAGCTTTGATAACTTTTTCTTGGAATTCTTTTTCAAATTTTTGTTTTACACCAATTGCATTTGATTTTTTCAAACCTTTGGTTTCGCCAATCCATTTTTTCCAATAATTAGCAACACCTGCATACTTGGATGCATATTGAATTTTGATTGCATTGTCTTTTCGCATAAAACCATCTTGCACTTTCAAAGCCGCATCACGAACTTCAATTTTTGCCGGATTTAACGTTTCAACAATTTGTTGCACAGCTACAGCAGGCAAATATTCCTGAGTTCTTCCAGGATAACCCATAACCATTGTGAAATCATTTTCTGAAATTCCTTTAGCAGAAATAGGGAAGAAGTGTTTTGGTTTGTATGGAACGTTGTCTTTTGAATATTCCGCTGGACGATTGTTTTTATCTGCATAAACTCTAAAAAGAGCAAAATCGCCAGTATGTCTTGGCCAAACCCAGTTATCAGTATCTGAACCAAATTTTCCAATCGAACTTGGTGGCGCACCAACCAAACGAACATCAGTATATTTTTCGGTTACAAATAATAGGTATTGATTTCCGTCATAAAACGTTTTAATACTATTTTCTTGCCATGATTCTTTTGGTGAATTTTTTGTCAATGAACTGATGTTCGCTTGAATTTTTTTCTGTTTTTCGCCTTCAGATGTCATCGTTTCCGTTCCTTCCAAAACTTTTGTTGTTACATCATCAATTCTGATAATGAAGGTTACAAATAAATCTTTGTTTGGCAATTCTTCATCCATTTTATAAGCCCAAAAACCATTGGTCAAATAATCATTTTCCACAGAAGAATGACTTTGAATATTGTCAAAACCACAGTGATGATTGGTTAAAAGCAAACCTTTGTCCGAAATCATTTCGGCAGTACAACCGCCATCAAAATGAGGAACAGCATCTTTTAAACTGGATTTGTTAACCGAATAAATGTCTTCGGCAGAAATCTTCATGCCGAGGTTTTTCATTTCGCTTTCGTTCATTCCTTTTAATAAAGATGGAATCCACATTCCGCCTTGTTGCGCTTGTGTTTGAATGAAAACGAATAGTAATAGTAATTTAATGTATTTCATATTGTTTAGTATGGTTTGTATTTTAAAATTTTTCGATTATGGACTTCAAAACCGTTGGCAAGATACAATTTTTGTGCGTTTTGATTGTGATGTTCCACCTCAAGATAGAGCAGTTTTAACGATAATTTAGCAGTTTGCTCTTTTATAAATTGAATTGTTTTTGCTCCAATTCCTTTTCCTCTTGCCGATTCGTTGAGGTATAATTCGTCCAGAAAAGCAATTCTTCCTTTGTATTCAAAACTGAAAACAAAAGTTAAAATTACGTAACCTACAATTTCTCCTTCATTATATATAAGCCAACATTTGCCTAAATTTTCATCAGCAATGAATTCGTGAAACAATTTTTTTGAAGTTTCAATGTCAATAGGATAATTATCTATCGCATAGAACTCTTGCATCATTTTGGTGATGATTTCTATCTGAGATAATTCTAATGGTTGGAAGTTTGTCATTTTTTTATTTCCTGCAAGGTTTAATAAACCTTGTAGGTATTTTGGATGTTGATTTTTACCTAAAAGTTTAAAAAAAACTCACAGGATTACTGTAAATGTTTCAAAATAACTACAGTCGCACCTTTATTCATTTGGACAAACGTTTCACAAATATGTCCTTTTTCATGGCGAATGTCTTCGTTTGAAATCAAATTATCAAAAGCTTCGTTTAGTTCGTTTTGATTGTTGATAGAAATACAACCTTCTTGATGAACCAAAGCCGTTGCTTCGGCAAAATGAGAATAATTTGGACCAACAATAATCGGAATGCCAAAAGTTGCCGGTTCTAAAAGATTATGAACACCAGGATTTCCAAATCCACCACCAACATAAGCAATATCAGCATAAGAATAAATTTTGGTCAAAATTCCAATAGTGTCGATAATGAAGACATTGAAATTTGATAAATCAAGGTTGTTTTTCTCTGAAAATAAAACTGTTTTTTTTGTGATTTGTGATTTGAGATTTGAAATTTGTTCTTCCTTTATATTATGTGGCGCAATAATAAATTTAATTTCTTCCGAAGATTGATTGATGTAATTAATCAATAATTCTTCGTCTTTTGGCCACGAACTTCCAATGACAATTGTCGTTTTGTTGTCTTTGAAATTTGCAATAAAATCAAGCGAATTATCTCTTTCCAAAATAGCAACCACTCGGTCAAATCGTGTATCGCCGGAAATTTTTACATTCTGAAATCCTAAGCTTTGAAGTAATTTTTTGGAACTTTCATTTTGCACAAAAAAGTAATCAAACGTTTTTAGCGCTTTTCGATAAAATCCGCCATACCATTTAAAAAAAGCTTGGTTTTCTCTGAAAATTCCAGAGATTAGATACGTTGTAACATTGGTCTTTTTTAATTCATTCAAATAGTTAGGCCAAAATTCATATTTGATGAAAAACACCATTTCAGGATGAACGAGTTTCAGAAATTTTTTAGCATTTGATTTTGTGTCCAAAGGCAAATAAACCGTTGCATCAGCAATAGTGTTGTTCTTCCGAACTTCATATCCCGAAGGGGAAAAAAAAGTAACTACAATTTTATGATTGGGAAATTTTGCTTTGATTTTTTCCATTACAGGCAAACCTTGTTCATATTCGCCCAATGATGCAGCGTGAAACCAAATCGTCTTATCCGAAGAATTAATTTTTTGTTCCAAAGTTTCAAAAACTGTTTTTCTGCCATTGACGAAAAGTTTCATTTTTGGGCTAAAAAAACCAAAAAGAGGAAGTGAAAATTGTACAATTTGGGTTACTATCGAATAGAGAAAAAGCATATCGTTTTAATTGTGTCGCTAAAATACATCAGTTTGTAGAATTTTCATTGGAATAAGTCATTAAATTAGTAGTTTTGCTTCACAATTAATTTTCCCAAATGAAAAAATTACAAATGGTTGACTTAAAAAGTCAATACGAAAAAATAAAAGCTACCGTTGATGCTTCTATCCAAGAAGTTTTAGACACAACAACATACATTAACGGACCAAAAGTTCACGAATTCCAAAAAAATCTGGAGCAATATCTTGATGTAAAACATGTAATTCCATGTGCAAACGGAACTGATGCTTTGCAAATTGCCATGATGGGATTGGATTTAAAACCTGGTGACGAAGTCATCACTGCCGATTTTACTTTTGCTGCTACCGTTGAAGTGATTGCGTTGCTTCAATTAACTCCAGTTTTAGTCGATGTCGATTTAGTAAATATGAATATTTCCATCGATGCGATTAAAAAAGCCATTACACCAAAAACCAAAGCCATCGTTCCGGTGCATTTGTTTGGTCGTGCGGCAAATATGGAAGCAATTATGCGCATTGCCAACGAGCATAATTTATATGTAATCGAAGACAATGCTCAAGCTATCGGAGCCAATTGTAAATTTTCTGACGGCACAAAAAAGAAAGCTGGAACTATTGGTCATGTAGCTTCAACTTCATTTTTCCCAAGTAAAAACTTAGGTTGTTATGGCGATGGTGGAGCAATTTTTACCAATGACGACGAGTTAGCACACAAAATTCGTGGAATTGTAAACCACGGAATGTATGTTCGTTACCATCATGATGTTGTTGGTGTAAATTCTCGTTTGGATAGTATTCAAGCCGCAGTTCTCGATGCTAAATTACCTTTATTAGATCAATACAGTCAAGCGCGTCAAGATGCTGCACGTAAATATTCAAAAGCTTTTGAAGGTCATGCCAATATTGTAGCGCCAACAATTTGTGATATTTGCGATTGTCACGTTTTCCACCAATATACATTGCGAATTACCAATGGAAAACGCGACCAATTAATGGAGCATTTGCAAAACAAAGGCATTCCGTGTGCGATTTATTATCCAATTCCGTTGCACAGTCAAAAAGCGTATGTTGACAGTCGTTACAAAGAAGAAGATTTTCCAGTAACCAATCAGTTGGTGAAAGAAGTAATTTCTTTACCAATGCATACCGAATTAGACAATGAGCAAATTGAATTCATCACCAATAGTGTTTTAGAGTTTTTTGAATAATCATAACTACTGTAATCTTTTAAAGTATGAAAAAAGTATTAGTGACTGGCGGATTGGGTTTCATAGGTTCGCATACCGTTGTTGAATTACACAACGCAGGATATGAAGCCATCATTATTGATAATTTGTCCAATTCATCTATTGATGTTTTAGATGGAATAGCGCGAATTATTGGTAAAAAACCAATTTTCGAAAATCTTGATTTAAGAGATAAAACTTCGGTTCAAAATTTCTTTTCAAAATACAATGACGTTGTTGGAATTATTCATTTTGCCGCAAGTAAAGCCGTTGGCGAAAGCGTTGAAAATCCATTGTTATACTACGAAAATAACATCAATGCATTAGTTTATGTATTGCAAGAATTAACCAAAATGCCTTCGGCAAACTTTATTTTCAGTTCGTCGTGTACTGTTTATGGTCAAGCAGAAAAAATGCCAATTACCGAAGATGCGTCAATTCAGCCAGCAGCTTCACCTTATGGAAATACCAAACAAATTGGCGAAGAAATCATCAACGATGTTGCCAAAGTTTCTTCTGTGAAAGCTATTTTATTACGTTATTTTAATCCAGTTGGTGCACATCCATCGGCTGAAATAGGAGAATTACCAATTGGTGTTCCTCAAAATTTAGTGCCATTTATTACACAAACTGGAATTGGACTTCGCGAACAGCTTTCGGTTTATGGTGATGATTATCCAACACCAGATGGAACCGCAATTCGAGATTATATTCACGTAGTTGATTTAGCAAAAGCGCACGTTGTAGCCATGCACCGATTGGTGGAAAATAAAAACCTAGAAAAAGTAGAAACCTTCAATCTTGGAACTGGAACAGGAAGTTCTGTTCTTGAGGTAATTACTGCATTTGAAAAAGTATCGGGCAAAAAATTACCCTATAAAATCGTGGGTAGAAGAGAAGGCGATGTTATTTCGGCTTATGCTAACACCGATAAAGCCAACCAAGTTTTGGGCTGGAAAGCAGAACTTTCACTAGAAGAAAGTCTGGCTTCTGCTTGGAAATGGGAACAAAAGATTAGAAGTTAAACTCCTCTATTGACAGTATATAAAAAAAGTCCTCAACTTGAGGACTTTTTTGTTTTATTGCTTTACGCTTTCTTTTAGCTTTTTTGCCGTTTCTTCCATTTGTTCAGCGCTTTTTACTTTTAGGCTATCTACTTTAGATTTGGTTTTTTGTTTCAAACTATCCAATTCAATAGCGGCTTTTATTTTTGCCGAATCAATATTGTTTTTCATTTCTTCGGTTACAGCATCTTTGGCTGCGTCAAGCTTTTCTTTGGTTTCTTCTTTACACGAAACCATTACTGTTACTAAGGCTAATGATAAAATTATTTTTTTCATAATTAATATATATTTAATAGTTCGTTTGGATTAGGACAATTGTTTTTGTAAAAGTTTAAGTTGTTTTCTGAACTTACTCCAGGATAATCTCCTGTTTTTCCTTCCATATTCATAATGATTTGAAAATGTAAATGTGGCGCATAATCTCCATTTATTGGCGGTAATCCCAATGTAGCTATTTGTTCACCTTTCATTACTTTTTGACCTACTACTTTTTCTCGTAAACTTTCTTCACTTAAATGACCATACAAAGAATAAAATAGGACATTGTTATATTCATGTTCGAGAATTATGGTTGGTCCATAATCACCTACAGCAGTATTGTTTTGAAAACTATGAATTACACCATCTAAAACCGCATGAATGGTAGCTTGTTTGTTAATCCATAAGTCTAAACCGATGTGAATATCGCGCTCGTCAGCGTTTTCACTATTAAAAACAGTACTTCTTTTATATAAATTTCTTTTTTCTAAATAACCGCCATAAGCTATTTTAGCCTGATTTTTATCCAATTGAGATTGAATAAAAAGTTCATAATCTGAGGCGTTTTCTAATTTATAGTTCTTTAAATCTTCATTAAAAACAGATAAATCTAAAGGCATGTATTCACTGTAATCAATGCTTGGTTCAATGACTTTTGCGCCACTAATAGATGCTACTATCTCTTTGAATATTTGCATTATAAAATTTTAAGCCGAAATCGTTTCTACTTCTTTATCAATCTTGTTTACTAATCCAACCAATACTTTTCCAGGTCCAACTTCGGTGAAACTTGTTGCGCCGTCGGCAACCATTTGTTGTACCGATTGTGTCCATCTTACAGCGCCAGTTAGTTGAGAAATTAAGTTCTTTTTAATCTCTTCTGCATCCGAAACGGCATTTGCTGTTACATTTTGATATACCGGACAGCTTGGGGTTGAAAATGTTGTTGCCTCGATTGCTGCGGCTAGTTCTTCTCTGGCTGGTTCCATCATTGGGGAATGAAATGCTCCACCAACTGGCAAAATTAAAGCACGCTTGGCGCCAGCTTCTTTCATCTTTTCGCAAGCCAATTCCACCGCTTTATATTCGCCAGAAATTACTAATTGTCCCGGACAATTGTAGTTAGCTGCCACAACAACGCCATCAGTAGAAGCACAAATATCTTCTACAATTTTATCGTCTAAATTCAATACCGCAGCCATAGTACTTGGTGTAATTTCGCAAGCTTTTTGCATGGCCAACGCTCTTTTTGAAACCAATTGCAATCCGTCTTCAAAAGATAATGCACCATTAACTACCAATGCCGAGAATTCGCCTAACGAATGTCCAGCAACCATATCGGGTTTTACGTTTAGGGTTTTTGCTAATATTACTGAGTGCAAGAAAACCGCCGGTTGCGTTACTTTGGTTTCTTTTAATTCTTCGGCGGTGCCTTCAAACATGATGTCGGTTATTCTAAAACCTAAAATCTCGTTGGCTTGTTCAAATAATGCTTTGGCTTCTGCCGAGTTTTCATATAAATCTTTACCCATTCCGGTAAATTGTGCGCCTTGTCCTGGAAAAACGTATGCTTTCATAAATTAATTATTTCGTGTTTAAAAGAATAAGTAAAACTACTTAAAGTCGCAAAAATACTAATTTTTTTAGCAGCGCAATGGCTTCTACCTTTTTGCTATCCATTTTCCTGCTTTCTGCACCGCACGGCGGATTGCGCCAATCAGGGCTAATCAGTTTCAATAGGCTTCTCGAGTTACTTTTAGTATTGGCTTACCTATCAATACCGTTTACTATAGCTAGCAATTGGCTCTTTAAATCTTCATTGATAATGCCGTTGTCTTTGCTAAAATTATCGTTAAAACTTGGTAGGGAAAAAGTAGCAACAACATTGGCACCATTTCTAGGAAAACGGTTCTTTGCAATATCCAATACTGAACTTCCGCCTCGTGCACCCGGAGAAGTCGCCATCAATAGCATGGGCTTTTCTTGAAAAACACCGTTGTTATAGCGCGATGTCCAGTCAAAAATATTTTTGAAAGCGCTAGAATATCCGCCGTTGTGTTCCGCCATAGATACAACCAGCAAATCGGTATCGGTAATTTTATTGTAAAAATCAATAGCCAATTGAGGAATACCATTTTCCTTCTCTTTATCAATAGAATAGATAGGCATTTCATAGTCGTTTAAATCCAAAACTTCAACAGTGGCATCTTGAAATAAACTTGCAGCATAAGTTGCCAATTGTTTGTTGATGGAATTTCTACTTGAGGAAGCTCCAACAGCCAGTATTTTTTTCATGGTTTATGATTTTAAATAATAGGTTAATGCGCCCGAAGGACATTTTTTTACCGTTTCTACTATCGCTTCGGTGGTAGAATTTTCGGGAATAATCCACGGCTTTTCTTTGGGTTTAAACACCGCAGGGTTATTTTTAACACACTGGGCAGCATGAATACACTTGCTCGATTGCCAAACAATGGTTACTTCGCCATTGCTATATTCTTTGGTTAGGTTATTAGCGTCCATAATTATAGTGTTGTTGGTATGGTGATTTTGTTTTTTAATATTTTGGAAACCGGACATTTTTCGGCTACTATCAATAATCGTTGTTTGGTATCTTCATCTACCTCGTTTGAAAAAGAAATATCTCGCGTCATTACCGTTTCCAGCTCTGGGTTGTTAATTTGATACATGTTCATCGAAATTTTTATCTCCGAAATATCCCATCCCTTTCTATCGATATACATTCGTAAAGTGGACAAAGTGCATCCCGCTAGCGAGGCTAAAAGAGTAGTGTAAGGATCAGGACCAAGGTCTTTGCCCTCAATACTGGTTGGTTCGTCCATTATCAATTGACCATTGCGCCAATTGATAGTACACAAGTATTTTTGTATACCGATACTGCCTTCGATGTTTTTTTCTAATAGTGTTTCCATAGCGTTAAACCATAAACCTGCAAGGCTTTTCAACCTAGCAGGTTTGTTTCTTTTTGTTATAATACGTCTCTAATTTCGGGAGTTTTGTCAAAAACACTTTTAGCAAATGGACACAAGGGCAATATCTTTATTCCTTTTTCTCTGGCAAAATCTACGGCTTTCATCACCATCATTTTACCAAAACCTTTGCCATTATTGCCGGGGTTTACCTCAGTGTGGTCAATAATAATTTTATCTTCGCCAGCAAAAACAAAAGTCATCTTGGCTTCTTGTTTTCCTGCTTCTTCTATATAGAAATATCCTTTGTTGCCTTCTATTTTTAGTTGTGCTTTGTTGTCCATTTTGTTACTTATTTGTTTTCTTTTTTAACTGAATACTAAAAACTGTTTACTGAACACTATTTACTGCTCCATCGGGATTTCCATCAACAAAAATTTGGCATCGGTAGAAGCCTTAATCTCTAAGGTCTCAAAATCGGTAATGCCCAGTCCGTCGCGGGTTTCTAATTCTTGTCCGTCAACAGTAATGGTTCCCGAAATCACAAAAACATACATCCCGTTCCCCGCTTTTTTTAATTGATACGTTTTAGCAAAATCCTTATCAAAATCAGCCAAAAAAAACCACGCATCTTGATGTATCCAAACGCCTTCATCAGTAGCATTTGGGGAAAGAATTTGTGCAAAATCATTTTTTTGTTTCGTTACGTCAAGCGTAATTTGTTGGTAGCGTGGCTCCACATTTCTGTATTTTGGAAACAACCAAATTTGAAACAACTTAGTCTGCTGGTCAGCATTGGGGTTAAACTCACTATGTTGAATACCCGTTCCAGCACTCATTACTTGAACATCGCCCGTTTTTATCGTAGCCGCATTGCCCATGCTGTCTTTGTGCGCCAAATCGCCTTCGAGCGGAATGGTGATTATCTCCATATTATCATGCGGATGAGTGCCAAAACCCATGCCCGCAGCCACCGTATCGTCGTTTAAAACACGCAACACACCAAACTGAACCCTTTCTGGATTGTACCAACTCGCAAAACTAAAACTATGATAAGCATTCAACCATCCGTGATTAGCATGACCACGGGTATTGGCTTTGTGTAAAACTGTATTTTTCATATTATATAAAGGTATTAATTATTATGATACAAAGGTACACCCGCCACTTTTCTTAATCACTTAATGTAGATTAAGAAACATAAGAATGTAAGCGAAACTATTTTTTTTAAGCCCAAAAAAAACTTCTGTTGTAAGGAAAAAAACGATAGCCGTTAATTACTTTTCCCAAAGCGTAGGAGATAGTTGTGCCAATGTATCTATTGCCTACCCATAGCAAAACACTACTAAATACTGGTTTTATAGTATTATTATAATCTTTCGGTAAGTTTCCCACAACTTTCGGTATTGATACCCTAAGTTCCGGTAAGGATACCGAAAGTTCCGGTAAGCTTACCGAGAGTTCCGGTATTGATACCGAGAGTTCCGGTAAGGATACCCTAAGCTTCGGTAAGGATACCCTAAGTTCCGGTAAGGATACCGAGAGTTCCGGTAAGGATACCCTAAGCTTCGGTAAGGATACCGAAAGTTCCGGTAAGGATACCCTAAGTTTCGGTAAGGATACCAAAACCTTTGGGGAGTTCCCCGAAACTTTTGGGGAGTTCCCCGAAACTCTCGGGGCGTAACCCAAAGGTGTTATTTTTTTAACAGTCGGCTTTTCATTTTGCTAAAAAACTCTGGGGTAACGCCTATATAGGACGCAATTTGTTTCTGAGGTACACGCTGAATGATGGTTGGGTAGCGTTTGCAAAATTTATCAAAACGTTCTTCGGCAGTAAGACTAAGGTTGTCCATCAATCGTTCTTGGTGGGCTACTAGCGAGTTTTCGGTAAGAATTCTAAAGAAGCGTTCTAGCTTTGGAATTTGAGTAAAGAGTTCGTTTTGGTTTTCTCTTGAAAGTAAAACTACTTCGGCATCTTCAAGAACTTCAATGAAAAGGTTGCCAGGTTTTTGGGAAATTAAACTATACATGTCGCCAATCCACCAGCCTTCGCAGGCAAAACTCAACACGTGTTCTACTATATTATCATTGATGTTGAAACTGCGCAACAAACCCCAATTGACGAAAAAAGAGTACTGGCTTATCTCCCCAGCGTTTACAAGGACGGTTTTAGCCTTATACGTTTTAATTTCTATTTTAGACAAAAAAAGTAACTCTTCCTCGGGAGAAAGCGTTACTATTTTGTTGATGTTTTCAAGGATTTGTGCCAAAATTATTTCTTTTGCGGTAGTAATTTGAACTGCGACACTACAAACTTGTTGTTTTTTACTTCGCCCACAACTTCGGCTTGACGGATAGCGGAGCAAAAGCCATCGTGTGCATGGGCATCGCCATGCTTGTTGATGTCGGTTCCTTCTACAAAGTAGCTTTTACCGTCTATTCGAACAGCAAGGTCACATCCTGGTTTGTCTTTCATCCCAAACTGGCATTGCCCGCAAGATGCTTCTACTACTTGGGTTTTTTGTTCGGTCTTTTTTTCTTGTGCATTCATCGATGCCGTTCCGATAAGGAAGAAGGCAACAGTTATTATTTTTTTCATGGTTTATGAATTTATGGTTACTAATTGTGCTGCTGTTTTGGCTCGTTCTACTACTTCTTCAATAGAAGTGTCCAAGGTGTCGCTGGTTAATACAACGCCCATTCTTCTGTATGGTCTTGAAGTAGGTTTTCCAAAGATACGAAAATCGGTTTTAGGAAGTGCAGCTACGGTATCAATCCCCGCGTAAGTGGGATGGTTTGAGTTTTCAGCTGCTAAAATCACGGCGCTGGCACCTTTTTTTTCTAAGGTAATTTCAACTATTGGTAAACTTAAAATAGCTCTAAGATGGAGTTCAAATTCGTTGAAGTTTTGGGTTCCAGCCAGTGTGACCATTCCGGTATCGTGTGGTCTTGGTGATAATTCAGAGAAATATACGCCATCATCTGCCAAGAAAAATTCTACCCCAAAAAGTCCTGCGCCGCCAAGGGCTTCGGTTACTTTTTCTGCCATATCTTGGGCTTCAAATAAGTCTTTGTCGGAAATTCTAGCGGGTTGCCAACTTTCTTGATAATCACCGCGTTCTTGTCTATGACCAATGGGTGCGCAAAAAAGCGTAGGCAAACCGTT
>NZ_JACTAC010000053.1 GCF_014486675.1 Flavobacterium macrobrachii | reverse complement strand
CATCCAGCCTCGCAAGAGGCTGGAGAAACTTTCTTTCCCCAATCAAGTTGGGGATGACAAATATTTATTTATCTCAGTATGTTAAGATATTACTCCTTGTTAGGAGATGCTGAAACAAGTTCAGCATAAAAACTTAAGGTGGTTATTGCGGCGGGGCTCACCTCTTCCCATTCCGAACAGAGAAGTTAAGCCCGCCTGCGCAGATGGTACTGCAATTTTGTGGGAGAGTATGTCACTGCCTTTTTTTGAAAGTCCTCATCATTTAGTTGATGGGGACTTTTTGTTTTTAGTGCTTTAACTTATTTGAGGTGATACATAAACTCTTCATGGATGGTCTAACACTCAGCCCGGATACTTTAACACTTTTCTCGGATGATTCAACACTCAGCCCTGATACTTCAACACTCAGTCCGGATGGTTCAATACTGTTCTTGGGTGGATTTTTATTTTTATTAAAAAAAGAGTTTCTAGTGAGAAACTCTTGTGGATTTATTTACTACTTACTTGAATTATATTGGCAATGGTTATTTATTGGACAACTTTCACATTTTGGATTGGTTGGTCGGCAGATTTCTCTTCCTAGAAAGGAAATAGCCATTCCTATTTCGTTACAAATGTTTTTTGGGAGTATTTGCATCAATTGTTTTTCGACTTTGTTTCCGTCTTTAGTTTCAGTACAAAGTCCAATTCTTGGTGCTACTCTTATTACATGCAAATCTCCAATAATACCTTCTGCTGGGCTATTTGTTTCTCTGATTATCACATTGGCCGATTTTCTTCCTATGCCTTTTAGAGCGGTTAGTTTCTCCATTGTTAGTGGAATATTTTCGTTAGATTGGATAGTTTGCGCTATTTCAATAATCCAATTTGCTTTTGTGCCAAAGTTTCTAACTTTAGAAATATGAGGAATTAGTGCTTCGACGTTTGACACTGCTAAGGATTCCATGTATGGATATACTTCAAATAATGCTGGTGCAATTTTGTTGATATTCGCATCGGAGTCTTGAGCAGAGAGTATGACCATCATCATTAATTGGTAGGTGTTTTTGTATTCTAAAGGATGCTTTTTCCCTTTATATTTTTCGATTAATGGTTTTAATTTTTCTGACCAATTATCGTTGGGTTCAAATAAATTCATGATAAATAAATTATTGGTTTGGTATAGTTGGTATTCCTTGGATTAATTCGTTTAAACTAAAATGATAATTGACTAATACACCTTTGTGTTGCCCATTAACAACATCTCCAATTCCGGTGGCACGTTTGAATTTTCTATAGTTGATTGTATCGTTTAAGCGAATTTTTTTAAGGTCAATTATGTTTTGATGAAAATATAAATCGGTATTTTGATTATTTATGCAATTTCTATTTTTTAGACACCAAACTATATAAAGGTCTGTCTTTTCCTTTTCATAAATTTCAAAGTATCTTTCTAAATCGCTTAGATTTAGCGCAATAGTCTCTGATGGTTTCAGATTACTATTTGGTAATATTCTCTCAATCGACATAAATGTTCGGGATTGTACTTTGATTTCTATGTAACAAACAGGTTTATCAATTGAGGTTTTAGAAATTATTTCAATATCGGGATAACCACTTTTTTTAGTTTTGAATGCGAATAGATTTGGGTTTGACTTATTGATCTGTCTTATAATTTGTTCTTCAATTGCTTCTGAGAAATTTACATCTTTTTCGAAATCATAAACTCCAATAGACTTTCCGTCGCAGCGAGTTTGGCAGCTGCTACAATCGTAAATATTCGGTGCTAATTGAATATGTGACATTGTATTAATTTGTATCTAAATTACTTAAAATTAGTCAGAAATAAACTCTTTTATAATTTCAATTACTTTACTATCACCCAAAATTTTTCGATGACCTAATCCTTCCGTAATCATTATTGTGCTATTTTTAAGATGTTTATGAATGTTGTGTGCTGCTTTTAGAGCTACATCATTGTCATCTTTATCGTGAATAATTAGAACAGGAATGGTTACTGATTTTGCTGAAAAACTAGCGGAATAATTCTCCATTGGTTCATTGTATTTCTTTTCAAAATAATTTTTTAGTTGTAGACCAATCTTTGGTTTCAGTTGTAGTTTTTGAATAAAATCATTGATAACATCTTGAATAATATCGCCACTTCCAATAATTATAGCTTTTTTGACATTTAAATTTTGTTTTATTGCGTTTAAAATAGACATTCCACCAAGTGAATGACCAATTGCAAATTCGAATGGACCATATTGTTTTTCGATTTCTAAAATTGAAGCAATAAATTCAGTCATGATAGTGGTTTTTCCTTCCGATTTTCCATGTGCTGGTGCATCGAAACTAATAGTTGAATATCCCAATTTCAGCATTTCGTCTGCAATTTTTACTAATTGAGTGCCACGACCAGACCAACCATGCACCAATAGGATTTTCTTATCACTTTCACCATAATTATATACTACAATATTCTTTTTGAGTGAAGGAACAAAAAGTTTACTTTGACTACTTTTTTGCACCATGTGTATTTCGCGCTTCGGAATTTTGTGTTTTATTGGTCTTACAAATAATTTTGCTGCAAAAAGCATCGCTAATTTTGGTGAAATTGCTTCTAAAAATTTAGCAGTAATTAGAATCGGTTTCGGAATTTGCAATGATTGAGTAGGTATTGCTACTTTTTTTGTCATTTCAATAAATTTTACTGCAATTTATAACTTATTATATTTTTTTCTAACTTACAACTCATTAAAATCAGTATAAAATGCAAAATCAAACTCGAATTATAATCGAAAATGTGCAACCGCAATTGGACGGTGGAGCCTTTTTTATCAAAAGAATTGTTGGCGAAAAAGTAATAGTTACCGCAAATATTTTTGCCGATGGTCATGATGTTGTAGCAACTTGCGTGAAATTCAAACACGAAAAAGACAAAAAATGGCAAGAAGTGAGAATGACGGAAATGGGTAATGATGAATGGACAGCCACTTTTAAAGTTGAAAAGCAAGGTCATTATTGCTATTTTGTTGAAGCTTGGGTTGATTATGCTTTGAATTGGCAACACGGAACGGAGCGAAAAATTCAAGATAATCAACACGTAAAATCGGAGCTTTTGGAAGGAGCTGAATATTGTCAAGCGATTTTAAAAGAAGCTTCAAAGGAAGAAAAAGCCTATTTGACGAAAGCGATTAAAGCTTTTCAAGACGAAAAATTATATAATGATGCCATTCAGATTGCTTTGTCGGCTGAATTGCATCATATTTTTTATAACTATCCAACGCGAACCTTGGCCAATACTTCGGCTGAACTGAAAGTCTATGTGGATAGAAAAAAAGCATTGTTTAGCACTTGGTATGAATTTTTTCCACGTTCGGCTTCGCAAGAAGGAAAACACGGAACATTTAAAGATTGTGAAAAATTATTGCCACGAGTTGCTGCTATGGGATTTGACACTTTATATTTTCCGCCAATTCATCCCATTGGAGAAGTTAATCGAAAAGGAAAAAATAACGCAACCAATGCACAAAAAGGTGATGTTGGTTCGCCTTGGGGAATTGGTTCAAAACACGGCGGACACAAAGCAACGCATCCAGAACTAGGAACAATCGATGAATTCAAATCATTAGTAAAAGAAGCCAAAAAACTCGGAATTGAAGTTGCCATGGATTATGCGCTTCAAGCTGCGCCCGATCATCCGTATGTAAATCATTTTCCGCAATGGTTTAAATGGCGTCCGGATGGTACGGTTCAATATGCTGAAAATCCACCAAAAAAATACCAAGATATTCAACCAATATATTTTGAAAGTGGTGATTGGAAAAACCTTTGGAAAGAACTTTTGGAGGTTGCTTTATTTTGGGTAGAAGAGTGCGATATTAAAGTTTTTAGAGTGGATAATCCACATACCAAACCTTTTTATTTTTGGGGTTGGTTGATTGCCGAAGTAAAGAAAAAGCATCCTGATGTCTTGTTTTTAGCCGAAGCTTTCACGCGACCAAAAATTATGCATGAATTGGCAAAACAAGGATTTACCCAATCTTATACTTATTTTACATGGCGAAATACTAAAGCCGAACTAATTGAATATCTTACTGAATTAACTAAAACGGAACAAAAAGAATTCTTCCGACCAAACTTTTGGCCAAATACACCCGATATTTTGCCGTATGCATTACAAAGCGGAATGGAAAGTGTTTACCTGCACAAATATTTCTTGGCAGCAACGCTAAGTTCCAGCGTAGGAATTTATGGTCCAGCTTATGAATACATGGTTTCTGCTGCTATGCCAGGCAAAGAAGAATATTTCAACTCCGAAAAATATGAAGTCTATCATTGGGACTGGACGGTTCAAAACAAATTGATTACATTGATTACTCGATTGAACAAAATCCGTCACGAACAACCGTCATTGCAGCAAACCAATAACATTCAGTTTTGTAATACTGATAACGAACAAGTTATTGCTTACTACAAATTTGACGACGATAAAACCGATGAAACCTTGATGATTTGTAACATCGATCCGTATTATCCAAAGCAAACTTGGGTTCAATTACCGATGCAATCGCTAGGAATTCAACCAGGACAAACGATAAAAGTGGTCGATTTGATTACTGGAAATAGTTATTATTGGGACAAAGAATGGAATTTTGTTGAGCTTCAACCAGCGTTACCATTCCATTTGTTTAAAATTTTTAAATAGTATAAATCCATAATTAACATGGAAAATTTAAATCAGGAAACTTTTACTACTCCTTTTGTTTTTAAAACAGATTGGAAAAACGCGCTTGAAGATGATGAGTTCATTAAAGTCTTTTCTTCGGATATTTTAGAGAATTATATCATCAATAAACGTTGGTATGGTGGAAAAGCGAGTACGTTAAAATACATCGAAGTCGTTGATTATTTTAAAATTACGTCGAAGAAAAATACCTATTACGGTGTTCTTTTGGAAGTTAATTTTAAAGAAGCTTTCTACCAACATTATTTTATGCCATTGGCTTTCATGGCGGAAGAAGAATTGGATACTAATACTATTATTGCTCCTATTCAGTTAGGAAATCAAAAAGGATATTTAGTCGATGCATTACATCAGGAAGATTTTAGGAAATTATTATTTGATAATATCGTTCAGGCAAAAGAAAATCCTGAATTGAAATTAGTCTTTCATAAAGGTTCTAAATTTGACGACAAAGAATATAAGTCATCCAAATTCATGGGCTTGGAGCAAAGCAATACTTCTATAATTTACAACGATGCTTTTGTGTTGAAAATCTTCCGACGTATTTATGTGAGCACTAATCCTGATTATGAAATCAGTCGTTTCTTGACCGAACGAATGCATTTTAAGAGTTCGCCTGCTTATACCGGAAGTATCAATTTGGCTTTGCCCGAAGGAAATATTACACTGGGATTAATGCAAGAATTGGTTCCAAATCAAGGCGATGCCTGGAAGTTTATGCTCGAAGAAATCGATGGCGTTTTCATGAATTTGAAGACAAAGAAGATAAAAATTGACAAATTACCCGATATTCCGTTGTTCAAGCGAATGAAAATCAACGAAATTCCGCCAGAAATTATTGATTGGGTTGGATTGAGTTTGTTTCTTCGATTGCAAACCTTAGCCAAGCGAACCGCCGAAATGCACATTGCACTTGGTGGCGACATTCACGATACGGCTTTTACACCAACAACTTACAATGGCGATTACACCGTTTGGTTGAAAAACCGAATGCTCTATCAGTTTCAAAATCGATTGAATATTATTGAGAATAGTTTGCACAAACTCGACGGATTAGCGCTAGACTTGGCGCATCAGTTTATGGAAAATAAAAAATTGGTGCGTAAACATTTCGTTGATTTTGATTGGACAAAGATGAAATCGGAACGCATCAGAATTCATGGCGATTATCATTTGGGACAAATATTGGTTAATGGTGATGATTTCTATCTGCTTGATTTTGAAGGCGAACCCGAAAGCACCATTCGCGATAGAAAAGTGAAACAACCGCCGTTGAAAGACGTTGCCGGACTATTTCGTTCGTTTCATTATGCTATTTATGCTACGATTTTCAACAACAAAGACAAGTATCCGTTTGAGCAAGAGCAACTTTTTAAAGCTGCCGAAATACTGTTCAATTATTTTGTTGGTGCGTTTTTGGAAACCTATATCGAGAAAGCACAATCGGGGAATTTGAACATTGGTTACAGCCACGAAATAGAGTTTTTACTCAAGTATTGTTTGCTCGAAAAAGCGGTTTATGAGTTGGGTTATGAGTTGAACTCACGACCACGTTGGGCGGTTATTCCTTTGAGGGGAATTCAGAGTATAATGAAGTATTAGGAGCGGGAAGTTGGGAGTTGGAAGATGGAAGTAAAAAGTCAAACAATAGAAGTAGACTGTCAGACGATGGAAGTAGAGTATCAGACGATGGAAGTGGAGCATCAGACTATGGAAGTGGAGCATCAGACGATGGAAATGAAGCATCAGACGATGGAAGTAGAGCATCAGACGATGGAAGTAGAGCATCAGACGATGGAAGTGAAGCATCAGACGATGGAAGTAGAGCATCAGACGATGGAAGTAGACTGTCAGACGATGGTTTTTGAATAAAGGACGTTTTTTATAGAGTATTACCTACTTTTTATTAGGTTTTGTATTTGTATGAATATGAATTTATAGTTGAATGTTGAATTTTTAAATCTTATTATTATGGCATTTAGTGTTAGAAGTGAAGAGTATGCTCCGTTGGGGAGTTTTTTATTGGCTAGTTTTACTAGAGATCAAGCGGCGATTGAGGTTCGATTTAAGAAGTTGGATACTACTTATTTAGGCGCTTTTGAGGATCAGTTGAATATTGTTAAGAAGCTTGAAGGCACGCTGGTGCTGACGGAGGAGCAGAAGAAGGCAACGGCTGAGCTGTATGCTGAGGCGGATGTTGTTAATAAAGATTTGAATTTTTTGAGTTCTTATTTTAAGGATGCTGGTTTGCCTACGGCTGCTATTAGTAGTTTGAAAAAGAATTTAAAACGTGGTAATATTGAAGGTGCTTTGCTGGAGATGAAGGATTTAGGTCAATATATTGAGGCGAATGAGGTGGCGTTGATTGATGAAGGGATGGATGCTGGATTTGCAACGGAGTTGGAAGGACATAAGGACAGCATGGAGGGATTGAATAATTTGCAGAATAGTGTTTTGAATGCTAGGAAGCAACTGGTTGATGCGAACAAGGCGGATTACAAGAAGTTGTATGGTTTTATATCTAATGTAGCGGAGAAGGGGAAGTTGGTTTTTAAGGGAACTGTTATTGAGGATGAGTATAATTTAACGAAATTGGTAGGTAGAATGAGAGCACCGAAAAAAGGTGGCGGTGCTGAAGAGTAAGGTTTAGTTAAAACAGCGCAGGTTGTTGCTTGCGCTGGTTTTTTTTTTTTGAGAGAGGAAAGAAGTAAGAAGCAAGAAGCAAGAATAAAGAGTATAGATAATAGAGAATAGACAGTTATGAAAAAAATGATATTAATTTTAGTCATGGTTTTTATTAGTAGTTGTAACAAATCAACACCTAAGGATGTTTTAATTGAAAAAGCTGAAACTGAATTAAAAAAATCAATGCATGATCCATCGAGCTATGAGTTTGTCAGTTTTGAAGAAGATTATGAAAAAGAACTTGATGTTCAAATGACATCTGATTTGTCTAAAATACAAGAAGGTTACAAACGTGATTTTAGCTATTACAAACTTACTTACAGGGGTAAAAATATGATGGGTGCATTAATTTTGAATGAAACTTATGTGGTTTGTTCAAATGATAAAGATTTGTTGTTTTTAAGATTAGAAAATTAATTAAAAAAAAATACTAAAAACTATGAAAAAAGTATTATTATCATCGTTGTTTTTGATTTCAATTTTAGGTTTTAGTCAAGAAACAAAATTCACTTTTAAAAAAGAAGGTTTTACAGATTATGTTGTTACAGAAGTAAAAGGAACAGCACCGGAACTTTATTCAAAAGCAATTAATTGGATAAAAGAAACTTATAAAAATCCTGATGAAGTTATTAAAATGACCATTGTAAATGAAAAAGTAAGGATTGAAGGTTTTCAGAAAAATTTAAACTGTATAGGTTCAGTTTGTGCTGATGGAATTTATGTTGTTGAAATATCATTTAAAGATGAAAGATACAAATTTGATCCTATTTCTTTGCTATTAAAAAATGGAGCTGGTTCTTTTGAAGTCCCTTTTAATGACTTGAGTATTTACTATGACAAAAAAGGTGAATTAAAAAAATCTTCAAAAGAAGGTCTTGAAAAGACAATTCAATTATTCGATGGATTAAATGAAAGTTTGAAAAATTATATTGTTGGAGATAAAAAATCAGACTGGTAAAGTTAATGACTTGATAAAAAAGGATATTAATAGTTTAAGAACTTTAGAAATTAAAGTTGTAGTTATATTAAATAACATGGGAAATAATTTTGTGCTAAGAGAGTGGAAGAAAAAAGTTTAAGGAATGGATTTATTGACAAGTATTTTTGATGAAATTAAATCTAGGTTTGGAAATAGATTAGTCATTAACGTTATCATTTATTGGTTGCTTTTTAATTGGAAAATTACTGTTGCTTTGTTTTGGTATGATACTACGCAGATTGAAGCTGAAGGTTGTCGTTCTACTTTTGAATTTATTTCAGACCAATTGGAAAATAATTCACATTGGTGTTTAGTGTTTATATATTCATTGATATCAACTGTTTTATTGCCAATAATTAAAATGCTTATTTTAGTTTTTGATGCAGAAGTTAAAGTGAGTAGAACAAATTGGATATCAAAAGTTGAAAAGGATAATTTATTCAATAGAGCTGAAAAACTTCAAAAAAGTTTTAACGATATTTCTAATGTGTCTTTTTTGAATGGTAAATGGGAGTTTAAAGAGACAAATAAACAACTAGAAAATATGAGTTTAGGAAAGAATAACGATATTGATTTGTCTACTATTAATTATGTAATCAATATAAACAAAAGTCAAATATCTACAATTAGTATTGAAGGTAAAGATGCCTTTGAAAAGGATAAATATTTAATAAAAGATTTTACATTTAATGCTGGAGGAAATTATATTTTTTTTAAGAAGTTATTGAATAAAGATTTCACATTTGATTATACTGGAGATTACGAAAAGGAGATATTAGCGTATCTCAATATTGAATATGACTTTAATGGTAGAATTAAATTAACAGGTTATGAAAATTTTAATTATGTTGAGTATGTTAAGTTAATTTAATTTTTTGATTGTTAGTTAATGTTTATAAACACACAAGACGTTTCTCCATTAGCCCCGATGGAAGTGGCATCTCGTCTCGTCCTTAAAGACGAGACGAGATATAACGGACAGCGGGAATAGGGATGGCAAGGATGGGCAAGCGATTCGCTCCGAGAGAAATAAAATAGCAATTACAATAGCAATATCAATTACAATAATAAAACAACAACATGAACCAAGTACAAGTACATTCGCTTTTCACTGATTTTGATATTGATTTATTCAAGGCGGGAAAGCATTTTAAATTATATGAAAAACTAGGCGCGCATTTGATGGAGGTGAATGGCGTGAAAGGTGTTTATTTTGCGGTTTGGGCACCAGCGGCACGATCGGTTTCGGTGGTGGGCGATTTTAATTATTGGATACAAGGCGAACATCAGTTGAACGTTCGTTGGGATGGTTCGGGTATTTGGGAAGGTTTTATTCCTGGTGTGGACAAAGGTACAAGGTATAAGTATAAAATCCAGTCGAACAACAACGGGATTATTACGGAGAAAGCGGATCCATTTGCTTTGTATTGTGAACATCCGCCGCAAACGGCTTCTGTTATTTGGGATTTGGACTATAAGTGGAAAGACAAAAAATGGATGGATAGTCGAAAGGATAAAAACGGTTTGGACAAGCCGTATTCGGTATATGAAGTGCATTTGGGTTCGTGGCGACGCAATAGTGAAGGAAAGTTTTTGACGTATTTGGAACTGGCTGATCAATTGGTTGCTTATGTTAAAGAAACGGGTTTTACACATGTGGAGTTTATGCCGGTGATGGAATATCCGTATGATCCGTCTTGGGGTTATCAGTTGGTGGGATATTTTGCGCCAACGTCTCGATTTGGAAAACCACAGGATTTTATGGTTTTGGTGGATAAATTGCACCAAGCAGGAATTGGAGTGATTTTGGATTGGGTTCCGTCGCATTTTCCAGAAGATGCGCATGGTTTGGGCTTTTTTGATGGTTCCAACTTATATGAACATCCAGATAGACGAAAAGGTTTTCATCCGGATTGGAAGAGTTTAGTGTTTAATTATGGACGCAATGAAGTGCGTTCGTTCTTGATTAGTAATGCGATATTTTGGTTGCAGCAATACCATGTTGATGGACTTCGTGTGGATGCAGTTGCCAGTATGTTATATTTGGATTATTCGAGAAAAGATGGCGAATGGGAACCGAATATTTATGGTGGAAGAGAAAACTTAGACACGATTAGTTTCTTGAAAGATTTTAATGAAGCGGTTTATACTAATTTCCCTGATGTGCAAACAATAGCCGAAGAAAGTACGAGCTTTCCAATGGTTTCGCGACCAACTTTCATCGGAGGTTTGGGCTTTGGAATGAAATGGATGATGGGTTGGATGCACGACACGCTGCAATATTTTAAGAAAGAACCCGTTTACAGACGTTTTCATCAAAATGATTTGACGTTTTCGATGACGTATGCGTTCACGGAAAATTTTATGTTGCCGTTGTCGCACGATGAAGTGGTTTATGGAAAACATTCTATTCTTGGCAGAATGCCAGGTGATGAATGGCAACGATTTGCTAATCTTAGATTGTTGTATGGTTATATGTTTACGCATCCTGGAGGAAAATTATTGTTTCAAGGTGCGGAATTTGGACAAAGTGCCGAATGGAATTTTGAAGGAAGTTTGGATTGGCATTTGTTGCAATACGGTTATCACGACGGCATTAAAAAATGCATCACCGATTTGAATGCGTTATACAAAAACAATCCTGCGATGTATGAAAAACAATTCCATGTTGATGGTTTTGAATGGATTAATTATTCCGATGCTGAGAATGCGGTTTTAAGTTACATCAGAAAAGGAAACGACGAAAAAGAAAATATAATTGTGGTTTGTAATTTCACGCCAGTGGTAAGAACGAATTATAGAATTGGATTGACAACGAAAGGCAAATTAACCGAAGTTTTCAACTCGGATAAAGTGGAATACGGCGGAAGTGGTGTTACTAATTCTAAGGCCATCAAGATTGATAAAACACCTTGGAACTGGAAAGACTATTCGGCAGAAATCACTTTGCCACCATTGGGCGTTGTGGCATTTAGGATTTCGTAGTTTTAATTTATATTTAACCATTAAGAAATATAGAAAATTAAGTGTTTGAGGCTTAATGAACCTTAACTTCTTAATGGTTTTTACTTTATACTCAATCGCAAACGTTGTAGTTAAAAACTACTTTGTTTTGATTTAAAAATTTCATTATCAACTTTGTAAATTTGGCGTTTACATAAAAAATCAATTATGATTACTAATACAGAACTCGAAAATAAAGGCGATCAATATCCATCAAGAATTATATCATTTGAGCAAGATGTTGATAGTATCTTTTTTTATACCGAAAATAATATTATCTTAAAAATTACCATTCTTCGCGATAGTCTTATCCGTTTTAGATATACCACCAAAGGATATTTTAGCAAAGATTTCTCTTATGCAATCGATAAAACGCAATCACATGGTTATAACCAGTTGGATGTAATTGAAGAAAGCACTTTTTACATGATTAAAACCAGCAAAGTGTTCTGCAAAATCAATAAAAAAGATGCCAAAGTTGGAATTTTTGACATCGATGGTTCAGCGATTTTAGAAGATGAGAACGGATTTCACTGGGAAGAATGTTATGAACACGGTGGTAATATTGTGAAAATGAGTAAGCATTCTAAAGATGGTGAAAGTTTTTATGGTCTTGGAGACAAGGCTTCTCACTTGAATTTAAAAGGAAAAAGAGTTGAAAACTGGGCAATGGATCAATATGCTTTTCACAAAGACCAAGAACCGTTATACAAAGTAGTTCCGTTTTATATAGGTTTACATCACAACAAATCCTATGGGATTTTCTTTGACAATACGTTTAAAACTTTTTTTGACTTTTGTCACGAAAGAAGAAATGTAACCAGTTTTTGGGCTGAAGGTGGCGAAATGAATTACTACTTTTTCTATGGTCCAAAAATGAGTGATGTAGTAACAACATATACACATTTGACAGGAAAACCAGAATTGCCGCCAATGTGGACATTAGGTTATCATCAATGTAAATGGAGTTATTATCCTGAAAGTAAGGTTAAAGAAATCACCAGTAAATTTAGAGAATTAAAAATTCCTTGCGACGGGATTTATCTAGATATTGATTATATGGATGGTTTTCGATGTTTTACTTGGAACAAAGAGTATTTTCCTGATCCAAAACGAATGGTTGCTGAATTGGCGAAAGATGGATTTAAAACCGTTGTAATCATCGATCCAGGAATAAAAATCGACAAAGATTATTGGGTTTACAAAGAAGCATTAGAAAATGATTATTTCTGTAAACGAGCCGATGGTCCATATATGAAAGGAAAAGTTTGGCCTGGCGAATGTAATTTCCCTGATTATACCAATCCGGCAGTTCGTGAATGGTGGGCAGGATTATTCAAAGAATTGATTTCAGAAATAGGAGTGAAAGGTGTTTGGAATGATATGAACGAACCTGCCGTTATGGAAGTTCCAGGCAAAACATTTCCACCAGATGTTCGTCACGATTATGACGGAAATCCTTGTAGTCATAGAAAAGCACATAATATTTATGGAACACAAATGGCACGTGCTACTTATGAAGGTGTGAAGCGATTTGCTTATCCAAAACGTCCATTTATTATTACCCGTTCAGCTTATTCTGGTGCGCAACGTTATACTTCGTCTTGGACAGGCGATAATGTGGCAAGTTGGGAACATTTATGGATTGCTAACATCCAAATGCAACGAATGTCAATGTCGGGAATGGGTTTCACAGGTTCCGATATTGGCGGATTTGCAGAACAACCTTCAGGTGAATTGTATGCTCGTTGGATACAATTAGGTGTATTTCATCCGTTTTGCAGAACGCATTCATCAGGTGATCATGGCGAACAAGAACCGTGGTCATTTGGAACAGAAGTAATTGATATCACAAGAAAATTTGTGGAATTGCGTTACCAATTGTTACCTTATTTATATACGATGTTTTGGAATTATGTAAACGACGGAACGCCAATGTTAAAACCGTTAGTATACTTTGACCAAGAAGATATGCATACCCATTACAGAACGGACGAATTTATTTTTGGAAATCAAATATTAGTTTGTCCTATTCTTGAACCAAATGCTCAAGGACGACGAATGTATTTGCCAAAAGGAAATTGGTATAACTATTGGACAAATGAATTAGTTGAAGGAAAAAGAGAACTTTGGGTTAGTACAAAATTTGATGAAATTCCAGTTTTTGTAAAAGAAGGTTCGATTATTCCAAAATATCCAGTACAACAATATGTTGGTGAAATGCAGTTTGACGAATTGACTTTGGATGTTTATTATAAATTAGGTAAAGAAAAATCAACAGTTTATGAAGATGCCCAAGACGGATATGATTACAACAAAGGACGATTTTCTCTAAGAACTTTTTCGTTCAACGGAAAAGATAAAGAAATTATTATTCAGCAACATAAAGAAGGAACTTTTGAAACAACCTATTCTAAATTTAAAATCAATTTAAAAGGTTTGCCGTTTAAAGTAAAAAAGATAGAAATTGACAACGAAAAAGTGACTTTAGAGAAAGTTCAATTAAACGGAGATAATTTCTTAATAATTGATAAAGATTTTTCAGAGTTGCATATAATTGGTATATAATTTGTTTAATTTTGTACGAATAAATTCTATTAATCATGAAAAAAGGGATATTGTTTATTGCTGGTCTACTTGTTTTTTTAGCATTTTCTTGTGCAACAAATCCAGTTACAGGAAAGAAAACTTGGGCATTAGTACCAAATTCTGAAATTTTTGCATCTTCATTTAATCAATATAGTGAGTTTTTAAAAACCAATAAAGTGATTACTGGTACAGCCGATGCTAAAAGAGTTGAAAACGTGGGTATGAAAATTAAAGCTGCAGCCGAAAAATTGTTAAAAGCAAGAGGCACAGCTGGTGAACTTGAAGGTTACGCTTGGGAATATAAACTAGTTGATAGCAAAGAAGTAAACGCTTGGTGTATGCCAGGTGGAAAAATAGTTTTCTATTCAGGAATTTTACCAATATGTAAAGACGATGCAGGAATGGCAACTGTAATGGGACATGAAGTTGCACACGCTTTAGCTAATCATGGTCAACAACGTATGAGTGCTGGATTAGTGCAACAACTAGGTGCTGGAGTAGCTCAAGCAGCTGTTGGCGGAAAAAGTGCCGAAACACAAGCGTTAGTTATGCAAGCGTATGGAATTGGAACTCAAGTTGGTGGAATGCTACCTTTTAGCAGAAGTCATGAAACAGAAGCCGATGAAATTGGATTGACATTAATGGCAATTGCAGGTTACAATCCAGAAACTTCAGTTGCTTTTTGGGAAAGAATGTCATCTAATTCAGGCGGTGCAAAACCAGCAGAAATAATGAGTACGCATCCATCAGACGAAACGAGAATTGCCAATTTGAAACGATTAATACCAAAAGCAAAAGCAGAAGCTGCAAAATTTGGAGTAGTTTTCAAATAATAGTATAATTCCAAAAAAATACTATATTTAATCCCGATTAACTCGGGATTTTTTATTTAAAAATATTTTATGGCAACATTAGAAAAAGGAAGTAAAAAATTAATTAACGCTTGGGCATTTTATGATTGGGCAAATTCAGTATATAGTTTAGTGATTGCTACGGCAGTTTTTCCTATTTATTACGAATCAATAACGAGTGAAAATGATGGAATAGTTAATTTTTTAGGAACTACTTTTCATAACTCAACGTTGTTATCATACTCATTATCATTTTCTTTTCTAATTGTAGCTTTAATATCACCAATCCTTTCAGCTATTGCAGACTACACTGGAAACAAGAAACGATTCATGCAGTTTTTTTGTTATTTAGGTTCGCTCTCGGTGATGAGTTTGTTCTTTTTTACAGGAAAAGAAACGCTTTGGATAGGAATTGTTTTTACAATATTAGCAAGCATTGGTTTTTGGGGAAGTTTTGTTTTTTATAACTCATATCTTCCAGAAATTGCTTATCCAGAACAGCAAGATCGTGTTAGTGCAAAAGGTTTTATGTATGGGTATACAGGTTCAGTATTGTTATTAGCTTTTAATTTGGTTATGGTTATGAAACCCGAATTGTTTGGAATTGAAGATCCAAAATTACCCGCACGAATTTCATTTTTAATGGTAGGGATTTGGTGGATGGGTTTTGCACAAATTACATTTTATCATTTACCAAATAATGTCTATCATAAAAAACCTGAAAAAGATTTTATATTTAAAGGATTTAAAGAGTTGAACGAAGTATTTAAAGCTTTAAAAAATCAAATAAATTTAAAATTATTTCTTTCAGCTTTCTTTTTTTATAGTGTTGGTGTCCAAACAATAATATTATTATTAGGAATTTATGTCAAAAAAGAATTAGAAATTGAAACAAGTAAGCTAATTATAATCATATTATTAATTCAAATAGTTGCAATACTTGGAGCATTTTTATTTTCAAGAATATCCGAAAAAATAGGTAACATAAGAACGTTAAAATTAACAATTGCAATTTGGTGTATAATTTGCTTTGCAATATTCTTGATAAATTCAAAAAGTGAAAGTATAGACCTTCAAGTATATGCAATTGGAGCATCGATAGGTATGGTTTTAGGTGCAATTCAGTCTATATCACGTTCAACTTATTCTAAATTATTGCCAGAAACAGAAGATCATGCAACCTATTTTAGTTTTTATGATGTAACAGAAAAAGTAGCAATTGTTCTTGGAACATTTATCTTTGGATTGGTAGGCGCAATCTCAGACTCATTAAGAAATTCAATATTTATTTTAGCATTATTCTTTTTATTGGGATATATTGTTTTAGGATTTATGAAAAAAAGAGAGCTAACAAGCAAATAGAAATTCAAAAAAAAATTATATTTGGGCAATAATTAGATACGTTATGAAAAATATAAAATTTTTAGCTGGATTATTTTTAATTATCACAGCTTTTTCCTTTACATCATGTGAAAATGAACCAATTGATCCTGCTATTGATTTAGGAAATATTGGAGGAAATCCTGGAAATGCAGTATTTAGAGCTGATTTTAGTGGAAGCACTTGGAATGCTACATCAGCACAAGCAATAATTTCGGGAAATATTATTCGAATTGGTGCTTCTAAAAATAACGGAGAATCGTTCGGAATTTTAATTGATGGAAGTACAACTGGAACATATCCTGCAAATGAAAATATTTTAAATTTCAATCCAGCAGGTTCTGAGTATGGTTATTGGTCAATAAATATTGATAATCCGTCTGAAAATACGGGTTCAATTACAATAACTAATATTAATACTTCCAATAAAACAATCTCTGGTACTTTCAATTTCAAAGGATATTGGTCTGATGACACTGTAACGAATATACTTCCAACGGTTTTTACTAACGGAGTTTTTCAAAATGTTCCTTATGTTGTTCAAGCTGAAACAGGTGATACTTTTTTTGCTAAAGTAAACGGAATTGAATTTGATGAGGTTGATATACTTGCTGCCGAAATAGGTCTTGCAGGACAAGATTTTATCAGTGTTGCTGCTCAAAACGCTGCTCTTAACTCGATGACAGTTTCAGTTAGAGCTAATTTAGGTGCTGGAACATACCCAATAACTGGAAATATTGCTACTGATGTTGTTCAAGCTTCTTATACTTTTGATGATGAAGATTTTACAGCAACTTCTGGTACTGTAACTATCATTTCAAAAACAGCAACAAAAATCAAAGGAACATTTAGTTTTGTAACGTCAACATTCAATGTTACAGAAGGTTCATTTGATGTAGAATATTAATAAAAAAAAGTTTTTTTTATATAAATCCGTCATTTTGGCGGATTTTTTTTGTGGCATAATACTTGTCATATCCAATCGCTAATCGATTATATCCATTAGAAACAAAACTTAAATGTTTGCAAATTAGAGGTCAATTTTTAAAATGATACCTTACATTTGTTTTTCATTTATTGAAAATTAATGCCATATTGACCTATTTTAAACACCATACATGTCAAAACAAAATATTATAACACTCGATAGTTTGTCACTTCAAGAATTTGATAACGAAGCAGAGTTAATTCCGCTTTTAACTCCCGAAGACGAAGAAGAAATGAGTAAGGAAGAATTACCTCTTTCGTTGCCAATTCTTCCATTGCGAAACACCGTGCTTTTTCCTGGAGTTGTAATTCCAATTACTGCTGGAAGAGATAAATCGATAAAACTGATTAACGATGCCAATGCCGGAAATAAAATCATTGGTGTTGTAGCTCAAAAAAACGAAGCCGATGAAGATCCAACCAAAAACGATATTCATCCGGTTGGAACAGTAGCTAAAATTCTTCGCGTTTTAAAAATGCCAGACGGAAATATTACCGTAATTCTTCAAGGAAAAAAGCGTTTTGAAATTGATACGGTTACAACCGAAGTTCCTTATTTAAAAGCTTCTGTAAAAGAAGTTGAGGAAAAGCGTCCAAAGAAAACAGATACCGAGTTTAATGCTATTGTTGATTCAATTCGTGAATTGGCAATTGAAATTATCAAGGAAAGTCCAAATATTCCAACCGAAGCTACTTTTGCTATAAAAAATATCGAAAGCCAATCGTTTTTAATCAATTTTGTTTCTTCTAATATGAACCTTTCGGTTAAGGAAAAACAAGATTTATTATCAATTAATGTTTTGAAAGATAGAGCTTTGGAAACACTTCGATACATGAATGTTGAGTTGCAAAAATTGGAACTTAAAAACGACATTCAGTCCAAAGTTCGATTTGATTTAGACCAACAACAACGCGAATATTTCTTGCATCAGCAAATGAAAACCATTCAAGAAGAATTGGGTGGCGTTTCGTATGAGCAAGAAATTGAAGAAATGCGTCAAAAGGCTAAAACCAAATCTTGGGACGAAAAAACCGCCAAACATTTTGAAAAAGAAATTTCAAAATTACAGCGAACTAATCCTCAATCGCCCGATTTTGGTATTCAAAGAAATTACCTAGATTTATTTCTTGAATTGCCATGGAATAAATTTTCAAAAGACAATTTCGATTTAAAACGAGCACAAAAAATAATCGACAAAGACCATTTTGGTTTAGAAGATGTCAAAAAAAGGATAATCGAGCATTTGGCAGTTTTAAAATTGCGAAATGACATGAAATCGCCAATTATTTGTTTAACTGGTCCGCCAGGTGTTGGAAAAACATCGATTGGAAAATCAATTGCCGAAGCGTTAGGAAGAGAATATGTTCGAATTTCTCTTGGAGGTTTGCGTGACGAAGCTGAAATTCGTGGTCATAGAAAAACCTATATCGGTGCAATGCCAGGAAGAATAATCCAAAGTTTGAAAAAAGCAGGAACTTCCAATCCGGTTTTTGTTTTGGATGAAATTGATAAATTGTCAAATTCGCATCAAGGCGATCCATCATCGGCTTTGCTAGAAGTTCTTGATCCTGAACAAAACAGCGAGTTTTATGATAATTTCCTAGAAATGGGTTACGATTTGTCAAAAGTTATGTTTATTGCAACTTCAAATAATATGGCAACCATTCAGCCTGCGTTGAAAGACAGAATGGAAGTGATTAGAATGACTGGTTATACCATTGAAGAAAAAGTAGAAATTGCTCGTCAGCATTTGTTCCCAAAACAACTGAAAGAACACGGATTAACACCGAAAGATTTGTCTATTGGAAAAAAACAATTAGAAAAAATCGTTGAAGGTTACACACGCGAATCTGGTGTGAGAAGTTTAGAGCAAAAAATTGCACAAGTCATCCGAAATGCTGCAAAATCTGTAGCAATGGAAGAAGAGTACAATAAAAAAGTAACCGATGAAGATATCGTGAAAATTCTTGGTGCGCCAAAATTAGAACGCGATAAATCCGAAAGTAACGATGTTGCTGGAGTAGTAACTGGTTTAGCTTGGACATCGGTTGGTGGAGATATTTTGTTTATTGAATCCCTTATTTCTGCTGGAAAAGGAAATTTAACTCTGACAGGAAATCTTGGAACAGTAATGAAAGAATCGGCTACGATTGCTTTAGAATATATCAAAGCCAATGCCGAACTTTTTGGATTAGAAGCCGAAATGATTTCGAAATACAATATTCATCTTCACGTTCCCGAAGGTGCAACACCAAAAGACGGACCAAGTGCAGGTATTGCTATGTTGACTTCGTTAATTTCTTTGTTAACCCAAAAGAAAGTGAAGAAAAGTTTAGCCATGACAGGCGAAATTACACTTCGTGGAAAAGTACTTCCAGTTGGTGGAATTAAAGAGAAAATCTTGGCTGCCAAAAGAGCCAACATCAAAGAGATTATTCTTTGTCACGAAAACAAAAGCGATATTGATGAAATCAAACCCGAATATATTGAAGGATTGACCTTCCATTACGTTAAAGAAATGAGCGAAGTTATAGAAGTTGCAATTACCAATCAAAAGGTAAAAAACGCAAAGAAACTTTAGTTTTCAGTTCTTAAACTAATTCCAACCTACAAGGTTTTTAAAACCTTGTAGGTTTTTTGTTTAAAAGATGTTTTAAATAGTTGAAAAATTAAGAAATTCATAGAAAACCATTTTTTTTCTATCCAATTTAAAATAATATCTTCGCATTTCCGTTATAGTATATAGATTGCTATTTATTTCCATGGTAAAAAAAATTGTTTGTACTCTTTTATTGCTCACTAATTTGATCAGTTTTGGACAAATTGGTGGTAGATCTGTGTATCAATTTTTGAACCTAGTTACATCGCCAAGACAAGCTGCGTTGGGTGGAAAAACTATCACTATTTATGATAATGATGTCAATCAGGCACATTTTAATCCAGCGACAATCAATGCCGAAATGGATAATAAATTGGCATTAAATTATGGAAGTTATTTTGGCGAAGTTACTTATGGAACTGCGGCTTATGCTTATACGTATGACAGACATTTGCAAACGTTTCACGCTGGAGTAAATTATGTAAACTATGGAAATTTTGACGGTTATGACGAAAATGGTCAAGCAACATCAAGTTTTACAGGTAGCGAAATGGCGTTGTCTTTTGGTTATGCCTATAATATTCCGTTTACAAGTTTTTATATTGGTGCCAATGCCAAATTAATTTCTTCCACATTAGAAAGTTACAATTCATTTGGCGCAGCCATTGATATTGGTGGATTATTTATTGATGAACGAAATGATGTCAATTGGGCTTTGGTCATCAGAAATATCGGGACGCAAATCACGCCTTATGCTGAAACTAGGGAAAAATTACCGCTTGAAGTTTTAGTTGGAGTTTCACAATTAATGGAAAATGTTCCCATTCGTTGGCATTTAACGTTGGAAAATATGCAACAATGGAATATTGCTTTTTCCAATCCAAATCGAGCAGAAGGTTCACTTGATGGCGGTTCAACTCCCGAAAAAGTTTCGGTTTTCAATAATGCTTTACGACATGTAGTTGTTGGTGCCGAATTATTTCCAGATAAAGGTTTTAATATACGATTAGGATATAATTTTCGTCGTGCCGAAGAATTACGTATTTTAGAGCAACGAAATTTTTCTGGAATTTCAGTTGGTATTGGTTTGAAAATTAGAAAATTAAAATTTAATTATTCCTATTCACGATATACTTTAGCGGCAAACACAAGTCTATTTGGCTTAACGATAGATTTTGCAGACAACAGTTATTAAAATAAAACATTTTGAAACCGAAGGTTCACGAACACCAAAAAAAATAATAGAAAAATTGTGAGTAAAAAAATTACCATTGCAATCGACGGATATTCGTCAACAGGAAAAAGTACTTTAGCAAAACAATTGGCTAAAGAATTAGGATATGTTTATGTTGATACTGGCGCAATGTATCGTGCAGTAACGTATTTTGCAATGCAAAATGGTTTCATTTCTAATGATTTTTTTCATAAAAACGAATTGATTGTAAGTTTACCCAATATAAAATTACACTTTGAGTTCAACCCCGAATTAGGTTTTGCTGAAATGTATCTCAATGATGTAAATGTCGAAAAACAAATTAGAACGCTTGAAGTTTCAGGGTTTGTGAGTAAAATAGCTGAGGTTTCAGAAGTTCGAGCCAAATTGGTTGAACAACAACAAGCTATGGGGAAAGACAAAGGCATTGTTATGGATGGACGTGATATTGGAACGGTTGTTTTTCCTGACGCTGAGGTTAAAATTTTCATGACAGCAAGTGCCGAAACTCGTGCGCAACGTAGATTTGATGAACTCCAAGCCAAAGGCGATAATGTTACCTACGAAGATGTTTTAAAAAACGTACAAGAACGCGATTATATTGATACACATCGAGCCGATTCTCCATTGGTTATTGCCGATGATGCTATTGAAATTGATAATTCTTACCTTTCAAAAGAAGAACAATTTACTGCTGTTTTAGAATTAATCGAAGAAGTTATTCATTCGTAATAAATCCTACACTATCTGTAAACTTATCATTTCGTCTCGTTTTTTTGTCAAGAGAGAAATCACACAAAATAGATTAAAACTACAAAATACAATTTTCCTTTTTTAGAAATCACAAAATCATTAGCAAATCATTTGGAAGTTTGCATAAAAATAGTAGATTTACGAGCTATTTTCTAACGAAATCTAAAACTATTTTTATGAGTATAAAGAACAGACTAATTACCATGAACTTCTTTCAATTCTTTGTTTGGGGTGCATGGTTGATTACTATTGCCAACTTTTGGTTTGGAACAAAACAATGGGAAGGAACACAATTTGGATTAGTATTTGGAACAATGGGAATCGCTTCGTTGTTTATGCCAACAATAACTGGAATTCTTGCTGATAGATGGATTAATGCCGAAAAATTATACGGAATTCTACATATTTTGTATGCGTTGGTTTTGTTTTATTTACCTCAAGTAGAAACACCTGGAGATTTTATTTATGTAATGCTTTTGGCAATGTGTTTCTATATGCCAACAATTGCGTTATCAAATTCAATATCTTATACTGCTTTAAAAAACAGTTCGGATGGCGATGTGGTAAAAGATTTTCCACCTATTAGAGTTTGGGGAACGGTTGGGTTTATTGCCGCAATGTGGTTGACTAATTTAACTGGAAATAAAGCCACGGCATATCAGTTTTACATTGCTGGAATTGCAGCTATTTTATTAGGATTGTATGCTTTTTCATTGCCAAAATGTAAACCACAACACACTAAAGCGGAAAAATCTTCTTTTGTAGAATCGTTAGGATTAGAAGCTTTCAAGTTATTTGGAACGTATAAAATGGCTTTGTTTTTTATTTTCTCTATGTTTCTTGGCGGAGCTTTACAGTTAACAAACGCTTATGGCGATGTTTTTTTGGATGAATTTAAAAATGTTCCTGAATATGCCGATTCATTTGTTGTAAAATATTCTACTATTATTATGTCTATTTCACAGGTTTCGGAGACATTGTTTATTTTGGCAATTCCGTTTTTCTTGAAACGATTTGGGATTAAACAAGTAATGTTAATCTCGATGTTTGCTTGGGTTTTACGTTTTGGATTGTTTGCCTACGGAAATCCTACGGATGGACTTTGGATGATTATAATGTCTTGTATAGTGTATGGAATGGCATTTGATTTCTTCAATATTTCGGGTTCATTGTTTGTTGAAACTTCGACTAATGCAAAAATTCGTTCTTCGGCTCAAGGATTGTTTATGATGATGACCAATGGTTTTGGAGCTGTTCTGGGAAGTTTTACATCAGGTTGGGCAATTGAAAAATATTTTACACACAATGGTGAAAGAGATTGGCATAGTATCTGGTTGGCGTTTGCAGCTTATTCATTAATTATTGCTATTGCTTTTGCAGTTTTGTTTAAGCACAAGCATAATCCTAATGATGTAGCGAATGTAAGTCATTAAAAAAATATAATATTGAAATTTTAGACCTGACAGGTTTTTATCCCGAAACTTCGGGACTGTCAGGTCTTTTTTGTTTCCAAGCAATCAATACAAATCTAAATTAGCCCTGATTGAAGTGGAAATCCTCGCAGAGATTGTAATGAAAAGCGGGAAAAAGGCATCCAAAAATTCCCAAGCGATTCGCTTCTAGAAAAAACAACCATATTCTTGTGTTAAATGTTTTGTAGTTAAGAAATTATGCTTAATTTTGCAGACCTTTTGGCGAAGTAGAGTTTCCTTTAGGTATCAACTATTTAAATCTAACACTGTTGTGTTTTTAATCGCATAATGAAACTCAGAAAACATAACATACAAATTTTTTATCAGCATGTCTGAATTAAACAAAGAACAACAAGCGTTTTTAAACGAATTTAACTGGCACAATTACGCAGAAGGAATTGATGCGGTAGATGCAAAAAACTTGCAAGAGTTTGAAGATTTAGTTACTAAAACTTTTATTTCTACAGATCAAGAAGAAGTAGTTGAAGGTGTTGTAGTTAGAATTACTGACAGAGACGCAATTGTTGACATTAACGCAAAATCGGAAGGTGTAATTTCACTTAATGAATTTCGTTATAATCCAAACTTGAAAGTAGGAGACAAAGTTGAGGTATTAATCGACGTTCGTGAGGACAAAACGGGTCAATTAGTTTTATCTCACAGAAAAGCTAGAACTATCAAATCTTGGGATAGAGTTATCGCTGCTAACGAAACTGGAGAAATTGTTCAAGGTTTTGTTAAATGTAGAACTAAAGGTGGTATGATTGTTGACGTTTTTGGAATTGAAGCGTTCTTACCAGGTTCACAAATTGATGTGAAACCAATCCGTGATTATGATGTATATGTAAACAAAATGATGGAATTTAAAGTTGTGAAAATTAATCACGAATTTAAAAACGTTGTTGTATCGCACAAAGCGCTTATAGAAGCAGATATTGAAGTTCAGAAAAAAGAAATTATTGGTCAATTAGAAAAAGGACAAGTATTAGAAGGTGTTGTTAAAAACATTACTTCTTATGGTGTGTTTATTGACCTTGGTGGTGTTGATGGACTAATCCATATTACTGATCTTTCTTGGTCAAGAATTAATCACCCAAGTGAAGTTCTTGAATTAGACCAAAAATTGAACGTAGTTATCCTTGATTTCGATGATGAGAAAACAAGAATTCAATTAGGTTTAAAACAATTAAACGCTCATCCATGGGATGCACTTGGTGCTGAACTTAAAGTTGGAGATAAAGTGAAAGGTAAAGTTGTAGTTCTTGCTGACTATGGTGCTTTCATTGAAGTTGCTGAAGGTGTTGAAGGTTTAATCCACGTTTCTGAAATGTCTTGGTCGACTCATTTACGTTCTGCTCAAGATTTCGTAAAAGTTGGTGATGAAGTTGAAGCAGTAGTTTTAACTCTTGACAGAGACGAAAGAAAAATGTCATTAGGTATCAAACAAATGACACAAGATCCATGGACTGATATTACAGCTAAATATCCAGTTGGTTCTAAGCATACAGGTATCGTAAGAAACTTTACAAATTTTGGTATTTTCGTTGAATTAGAAGAAGGTATCGATGGTTTAGTATATATTTCTGATTTATCTTGGACTAAAAAAATCAAACATCCATCAGAATTTGTTAACGTAGGTGACAAATTAGATGTTGTTGTTTTAGAACTAGATGTTGATGCTCGTAAATTGTCTTTAGGTCACAAACAAACTACAGCTAACCCATGGGATAAACATGAAGATGCCTTTGCAGTAGGAACAGTTCACACTGGAGTTATTGCTGATATCGTTGACAAAGGTGCAACTGTAGATTTTGGAGATGATGTTGTTGCATTTATTCCAACACGTCACTTAGAAAAAGAAGACGGTAAAAAATTGAAAAAAGGTGACGAAGCTGAATTCAAAGTAATTGAGTTCAACAAAGAATTCAAAAGAGTTGTTGCTTCTCACACAGCTATCTTTAGAGAAGAAGAAGAGAAAAATGTTAAAGCTGCTTCAGAATCAGTTACAGCTTCTAACAACAATAATCAAGCTTCAACTTTAGGAGATAACAATGATATTCTTGCTGGTTTAAAAGCAAAAATGGAAAAAAACGAGAAAAAATAATATTCTCTTTTTATAAATTAAAAAGTCCTCTTGTCATTTTGACTTGAGGACTTTTTTTTAGTTATTATAATATTTTCGTTGCCAAATTTCACTATTAAAATTCTTACCCATCATAAAAAAATAGTAAGCACTAACAGCTATTATTGATTTAAATATGAAGAGAAAAATTATCAATGAAGCCATTGGTTCGTCTTTACTTAAAGTTGTTTCTGGTACAATAAGTGTTAATATAAAACTTATTAAAATACTAAACAGTACAAAACTTCCAATATTTTTTATGGGCTTAACAATCCATTTTCTCAGCGAATTCATATCGTTTCCCCATTGATGTATCAGATAAAAATAGTCATTACCAATTGGTATAAAAAGCAACGGATCATCATAATTTTCTAAAAGAAACGCTTTGCTTGGCGCAACAATTTTAAAACCTTCAAGTTTTGTATCGTGTTTTTTTTCTAATTCTGTAATTTTAGAAATGGCTTCTTCTGGAATTTCATTTTTAAAAATGCTACTATCAAGAAATCGAAATCTATAATCAATACAGATTTTTTTTATTTGTTCTAAATGAAATATTTT
>NZ_JACTAC010000052.1 GCF_014486675.1 Flavobacterium macrobrachii | reverse complement strand
AAATAATAATATCCTTTTTAAATAAATGTAACTAAAAGTAAAGTACTAACCAATGCTTAATTTTTTTTAATTCCTAAACTATTAAAAAACAACCTACTTTATGATTATAGTCATAAAATTAACTCTATTCAATTAAGACCTTTGGAATATTATTTTAAATCTAAACAATATGAAAAAATTAGTAGTATTTATCACAGCTGTAATGCTATTTTCTTGTGGTAAAAAAGAAAAAGAAGCAGAGGAATACAATCCGGCAACAGCCACAGAAAATGCAACAACATCTGCAGATCCTTCGAGTTATGATCCAAAAAGAGGTGAAGGAAAATTTGACAATGTAGAACTTGGGCCAACTTTAGATCAAGCAATGGCTTCCAAAGGAGAGGAAGTTTCCAGTGTAAAATGTACTTCTTGCCACAAACTTACCGATGAAAAATTAGTAGGCCCAGGTTGGAAAGGTGTAACAGAAAGAAGAAAACCGGAATGGATTATGAATTTCATAACTAATCCTGATCCAATGATTGATAAAGATCCTGAAGTTCAGGCGCAATTGGAGATATGTTTGGTTCGTATGCCAAATCAAGGGCTTAGTGACGATGATGCCCGAAACATTTTGGAATATATGCGTAAAAATGACGGTGTAAAATAAACCAAAACAAGAGATTGGTTAACCCGTAAAAGTGCTGACCAATCTTATTTAAATTCAATAATATGAAAAATAAGTTTGTAAAAGCAATTTTTGCTATTGTCCTTGGAAGTGCTTTAGTCACTTCTTGTAAACCAAAAAATTCTGGTGATGCCGTTAGTGGTGATGCTGCTCAAAAAGCATACGTTGCTCCAGGAAAATATGATGAGTTCTATAATTTCGTATCAGGAGGTTTCAGCGGACAATTAAGTGTTTATGGTCTTCCGAGCGGAAGATTGTTTAGGGTAATTCCTGTTTTTTCGGTAGATCCAGAAAAAGGTTGGGGATATAGTGAAGAAACAAAGCCTATGTTAAATACCTCTAATGGATTTGTGCCTTGGGATGATTTGCATCATACTGAAATGTCACAAACCAATGGAGAAGTTGATGGACGTTGGGTTTTTGGTAATGCTAATAACACACCTCGTATTGCTCGTATCGATTTAAAAACATTTAAAACTGCCGAAATTATAGAGTTGCCTAACAGTGGTGGAAATCATTCTTCTCCATTCATTACTGAAAATACCGAATATGTAGTGGCAGGAACTCGTTTCAGTGTACCTGCAGATTATTCAAATGGTGACGTTCCTATTAATACGTATAAAGAAAACTTCAAAGGTCATATCAGCTTTGTAAAAGTAGGTAAGGAAGGCGAAATGGATTTGGCTTTCCAAATCGTAACTCCTGGAGTAAATTTTGACCTTTCTCATGCTGGAAAAGGTAAATCTCACGGTTGGTTCTTTTTCTCTTGTTATAATACAGAACAAGCTAATACTTTATTAGAAGTAAACGCTTCACAACGTGATAAAGATTTTATCATGGCTGTAAATTGGAAAAAAGCTGAAGAATACATTAAAGCTGGAAAAGGCAAAAAACAGTCTGTAAAATATGCTCATAACAAATGGAATGAAAAAACACATACAGCAACATCTGAAATCAAGAATGAAGTATTGGTATTAGATTCTGCTGAACTAAAAGACATTTGTTATATGATTCCTTGTCCAAAATCTCCACATGGTTGTGACGTAGATCCAACAGGTGAATACATCGTAGGTTCAGGAAAACTGGCTGCTTTAATCCCTGTATTTAGTTTTGATAAATTAATGAGAGCGATTAAAAACAAACAATTTGAAGGTGATTATAGCGGAATTCCTGTTGTAAAATATGAAGCAGCTTTACATGGTGAAGTTCAAAAACCAGGATTAGGTCCGTTACATACTGAGTTTGACGGCAAAGGAAATGCTTATACAACGTTTTTTGTATCCTCTGAAGTTGTAAAATGGGATATCAAATCACTGAAAGTATTAGACAGGGTTCCTACTTATTATTCCGTAGGTCATCTTTGTATTCCTGGCGGTGACAGTAAAAAACCTTTTGGCAAATATTTAATTGCTTACAATAAAATCACAAAAGACCGCTATTTACCAACAGGACCAGAATTAGCACAATCGGCTCAAATATTTGATATTAGCGGTGATAAAATGCAGTTAATACTCGATTTTCCAACTATTGGTGAACCACATTATGCTCAAGCTGCACCAGCTGATTTAATCCGAAACAACGGTCAGTTGAAATTCTATCCTATTAAAGATAATAATCATCCGTATGCAACCAAAGGTGAAAAAGAAGCTAAGGTAGTTCGCGAAGGAAATAAAGTTCATGTTTATATGACATCTATCCGTTCTCACTTTGCTCCGGATAATATTGAAGGAATAAAAGTAGGTGACGAAGTATATTTCCATGTAACTAATTTGGAGCAAGATTGGGATGTACCTCACGGATTTGCTATCAAAGGTGCTGATAACGGTGAATTACTCATTATGCCTGGTGAAACCACTACCTTGAAATGGCTTCCGAAAAAAGCAGGAATGTATCCGATGTATTGTACTGACTTCTGTAGTGCATTGCATCAGGAAATGCAAGGTTATGTAAGAGTTTCTCCAGCAGGAAGTTCTGTTCCGCTCACTTGGAGTGTAGGAACTAATCTTCCAAAGGCTACCAAATAAAATTAACCAAAGGGAACAGATTTTATTTGTTCCCTTTTTTTCTAAAATCAAATGAAAAATGTAAAAATATCCGGATTATCCAAAGTATTATTACTTATAATAGCAGTGTTTTTTGCTGGTTCACTACTTGTTCCAATGTGGCAAATCCAACTTGAAGCACCACAATATCCCGAAGGACTTGTCCTTCGACTACACGCTAATAAAATTGGTGGTGATGTAGAAATTATCAACGGATTAAACCACTACATCGGTATGGCAACTTTACACACCGAAAACTTTTTTGAATTTACTATTTTGCCCTATATCATTGGTGGATTTGCTATTATTTCAATACTGCTGATTTTTATTGCTAAAAGAAAAGCGGTACTTTCTTTTCTGCTTTTGTATGTTACATTTGTTATTTTAGCTGCTATCGATTTTTATCGATGGAACTATGAGTATGGACATAATCTTGATCCAAATGCTGCCATAAGAGTTCCTGGAATGGCATATCAACCACCGCTTATTGGATATAAACAACTCTTAAATTTTGGAGCTTATTCTATTCCTGATATTGGTGGATGGATGTTGACTTTTGCAGGAATATTAATGTTTTCAATAGTCATAAAAGAATATAAATTCAATAAAAAATAAGTATAATGAAAACTTTATTTATATATATGATTGTTATTACAACATTAATTTCTTGTAATTCAAAAGAGTCAGTTCCAATTAAATTAAATGTTGATACTTGTGAATTTTGTAAAATGACCATTTCCAATGGAAAATTTGGAGCTGAATTGATTACGAAAAAAGGTAGAAATTATAAATTCGATGATGTAGCTTGTATGATTCAATTTGCAAAATCAAATACAGTCGTACCTTACGATGCATTTTATGTCAATGATTATTTAAAAGACAATACACTTATTCCAGCCGAAACGGCTCATTTTATCAATGGAGAAAAAATAAGTTCGCCAATGCGAGGCAATTTCGCTGCCTTTAGTTCAGTTAATGAACAAATGGAGTTTAAGAAAAAACTTGAAGCTAAAACTATGACGTGGTCTGAAGTTTATGATGCTTATAAATGAGAAAACTAATTTACATCTTGCTCTTCTTTTGCTTAATTAGTAATGCCAAAACTATTACTGTAGGTAGATTATATCCTGTAAAAACCATAAAACAGGCTATCGCTTTGGCTAACGATGGTGACATCATCATCGTTACTCAAGGTGTTTATAAAGAAGAAAATATTATCATTAATAAAAAAATTAAATTTTTAGGCAAAAATTTTCCAGTTCTTGATGGTCAAAATAAAGCTGAAGTGCTTTCTGTCGCTGCTGACAGCGTTGTGATAAAAGGATTTAAAATTATCAATTCTGGTCATGCTGCGCTCGATGATCCATGCGGAATTAAAGTATATGATCGGAATTTTGTAGTAATTGAAAACAATATACTTGACAATAATTTCTTTGGAATTTATCTGCAAAATTGTAAAAATGCGGTTGTAAAAAACAACACAATTAAAGCCTATGGCAAACAGGAACAGCTTATTGGTAACGGAATTCATTGCTGGAAAAGTGATAATCTGCAAATCATTGGAAATAAAATTTCAGGACATCGCGATGGAATTTACTTTGAGTTTGTAACTCAATCGGTCATTTGGCGAAACATTTCCAGTTATAACATTCGTTACGGTTTACATTTTATGTTTTCCAATGACGATTCCTATATTACTAATGTTTTCAAAGGAAACGGAGCTGGAGTTGCCGTTATGTTTACTAAAAATGTAAAAATGTTCAATAATTATTTTGAAGAAAATTGGGGTGATTCGGCCTATGGATTACTACTCAAAGAAATCTCAGATAGTTATATTTTCAACAACCGTTTTGCCCGAAATACTTCTGGAATATATATGGAAGGGACATCAAGAATTAAAGTTGAGAAAAATATTTTTGAAGCCAACGGTTGGGGAATGAAAATCCAAGCGAGTTGCATGGAAAACGAAATCGTAAATAATAATTTTCTCGGAAATACTTTTGATATTAGTACCAACGGAAGCTTGGTTCTCAACACGTTCAACAGTAATTATTGGGACAAATATGAAGGTTATGATTTAAACAAAGATGGTTTTGGCGACGTTCCATATCATCCGTTGAGTTTGTTTAGTGTTTTAACCGAAAATAATCCGTCGTCAATGATTTTGTTCCGAAGTTTTATGATTACACTTTTAGACAAATCCGAAAAAGTTTTACCCAGTATAACGCCCGATAATTTTATAGATAACAAGCCATTAATGAAATCACTGCCATTATGATTACGATACGAAACATTAATAAAAAATTCGGAAAACTATCGGTGTTAAACGACATCAATCTTTCGTTTAAAAAAGGACAATGTATTGCTTTGATTGGTCCAAATGGTTGCGGAAAAACCACATTAATTAAGTCTATTCTTGGCATGGTAATTCCCAACAGTGGATTAATAGAGTTCAACGGAAAATCTATTCTTGGCGAATATTTATATCGCGAAAACATTGGTTATATGCCACAAATTGGTCGTTATCCTGATAATATGACTATTGGACAAATTATCGAAATGATTAAAAAAATCAGAAATTCTAACCAAGAATTGGATGAAGATTTATTAAAAGCATTTGAATTAGAAAAAATGTTCGATAAGCAAATGCGAACACTTTCAGGCGGAACTACTCAAAAAGTAAGCGCGGTTTTGGCTTTTCTTTTCAATCCTGATGTATTGATTTTAGACGAACCAACAGCAGGTTTAGATCCGTTGGCATCTGAAATTTTGAAGGAAAAAATTATTCGCGAAAAAGAAAACGGAAAACTCATTTTGATAACATCTCATTTGTTGAGTGAATTGGATGATTTGATTACCGAAATTATTTTTATGCAAGAAGGAAAAGTTCATTTTCATAAAAGCATAGAAGTTATAAAAGCCGAAACCAATGAAACCAAAATTTCAAAAGCTATTGCGAGTATTTTAAAGCAAAAGCAATCCAAAAACCAAAATTCGTAACATCATGAACCGAATTATTAAAATCATATTACTCGATATACTAAAGAACAAAATTGTGCTGACTTACACCTTAATTTTGGCGGCACTTTCCTGGAGTTCTTTTGCTTTAGAAGACAATTCTGCCAAAGGTTTGCTCACAATTCTTAACGTAATTCTGTTTACAGTTCCGTTGGTTTCGGTATTGTTTTCTACCATTTATCTTTACAATAGTTCCGAATTTATCGAGTTATTATTGAGCCAACCGGTAAAACGCCGAAAAATTTGGGCAAGTTTATTTCTAGGATTATCGTCGTCTATGGTATTTGCATTTATGGTTGGAGCTGGAATACCATTACTTATCAATGCGCCAAATAGTTTAGGACTTATGATGATAATTATTGGATGTTTAATCACCGTAATTTTTGTAGCATTGGCATTTTTAAGTTCTATTTTAACTCGTGATAAAGCCAAAGGAATAGGAATTGCCATTATGATTTGGCTGTTTTTCGCCTTGCTTTTTGACGGAATAGTTTTGTTTCTTTTATTCCAATTATCCGATTATCCAATAGAAAATTTCATGGTAGGATTAACTGCTTTAAGTCCGATTGATTTAGCCCGAATTCAAATATTGATGCATCTTGACGTTTCGGCAATGATGGGTTATACTGGAGCCATTTTTAAAGATTTCTTCGGAACTTCATCAGGATTAGTGATTTCTTTCCTGCTACTTTGTTTATGGGCAATTATTCCATTTTTTATTTCACTGAAAAAATTCAACCAAAAAGATTTGTAGTATGAAAACCGATATAAGAAACCGAAAAGACATCGAAATATTAGTAAATACTTTCTACGACAGAGTAAAAACTGATGATGTAATTGGCTATTTATTTAATGACGTAGCCAAAGTAAATTGGGAAAGACATTTGCCTAAAATGTATGATTTTTGGGAAAATATTCTTTTTTTCACTGCCAATTATGAAGGAAATCCAATGGCAAGACATAAAGAATTGCATCAAAAAAGTCCAATGAACCCATCGCATTTTGGACATTGGAACAAATTATTCATCGAAACGGTTGATGCCCTTTTTGAAGGACAAAAAGCAGAAGAAATTAAAAACCGAGCAATGAATATTTCGGCAGCAATGATGTATAAAACGTTAAGTCAATGACGCATCACGTTATTTTAATTTTTCATTTATTGGCGGCAACTATTTGGGTTGGCGGACATCTTTTTTTGGCTATTAGAATTTTGCCCGAAGCATTGAAAAAGAAAGATGCTTCTATCCTGAAAAATTTCAAAAGTAAGTTTGAACCTGTTGGAATGCCGTCGTTACTGGTTTTGCTCGTTACCGGAATTTTGATGGCATATCATTATAACGTAACGTTTACCAAATGGTTTTCGTTTTCAAATGCTATCGAAAAAGTCATTTCTATAAAATTGATTTTACTGTTTACTACGGTACTAATGGCTGCTTGTGCAGAAACATTGATTTTCCCAAAGCTAAAATCGGAACGAATGTTTCCAGCCGCATTTTTTATAATAACAGTTACAACCATTGCTGTTACAATGCTAATTTTAGGAAGTTTGATTAGAATTGGAGGTTTATAGTTTTTTAAATGGCTACTTATTTATAATTCTCTCTAAATCAATGCCAACACCAAAATAAACCCCAAAAAAGTTACTTTTATTACCGTTATCCATTTTGAAAAATGGTGTAACTCCATAATCAAATGTGGCTTGTAAATCAATGTATTTTGCTATTCGCGTGCCAATGCCATATTGAGCTGAAAAGACAGTCGTTTCCAAATTATCTTTTACATCTTCTCCTTCTGATGTTGCCTTTGTTATAAAATTGATTTTTGGACCTAAAAACATATAAAAACCTTTTCTGTATTCTTGTCCGAAATCATATTTTAGTAATGGTGAAAACTCAACAAAAGATATTTTATGCAGATATTCTATTTGAAGCGGGTTTGCCCTATACGTTAAATCTCTATTTGAAAGAGCTAAAGTAGCTTTCAATCCTAAATTTTTATTAAACGCATATTCGCCATAAACTCCATAGTTAAAACTTATATTATTGTCCAAAGAAGAAAAAGTATTTTGACTATTATTGTTGGCTGCTGTATGAAACAAACCCCCTAAAACTACTCCGTAAGATAATTTTTCTTGAGAAAAAGTTACCGTTGAAACTAGAAATAATAAAACCAAAAACCTAAATGAATTAACCATAATTTATATCTGAATTTTTTTAAGTCAGCAAATGTAAGATTAATTACAATCTTAAAATAGTATTTTTAGCAAAGTCTCCGTTTTATTCAGAACTTAATTAGAATTGGAGGTTTATAGTTTTTCCTTCTTTGAAAAAACTTCCTTTATTTTCGTTTCTTTTTAATGAAAAGGCAACAATCGGAATACTTACCGTAATCATGTTTTTTAATTCCAAAAAGTCTTTGGTCAATTTATATTCGTATTCCATTTCTAAACACTGTTTTTTCCAAAGAAGTAATTGTTCTAATGTTTTTTTCAAATCGGTATCATTTCTAACAATACCAGCATTTTGCTGCATACTATTTTGTAAATCTTCTTTGAATTTATGAATGATTTTTTTGTCTAAAGATTTGTTATTTGAGATGAAACGATCAGAAATTATAGTTTTTACGAATGAACCTTTTTTGTCATTATTTTTCAGAAATTCAAAAATCTGATTGGCATAAACCAATGCTTCCAATAACGAATTCGATGCCAATCGATTAGCACCGTGTAATCCAGTTTGGGAACATTCGCCGCAGGCAAATAAATTTTCAATAGAAGTTTGCCCGTTTTTATCCACCAAAATTCCGCCACATAAATAATGTTGCGTTGGAATTACCGGAATCCAATCTTTTGTAACATCAATTCCTGATAATAAACAATTCTGATAAATCGTTGGAAAATGATTTTTAAATGCTAAAATATCCAAATGTGTGCAATCGAGATAAACACATTTGTTTTTGGAATTTTTTAGTTCGGTTTCAATACTTCTCGACACAATATCGCGTGAAGCTAATTCGCCTCTAACATCATAATCAAATAGAAATCGGCGACCTTTTTTGGTTTTCAAATAAGCGCCAAAACCTCTTACCGCTTCCGAAATCAGGAATGTTGACGTTGATTTTGGCATATATAAAGCCGTTGGATGAAACTGAATAAATTCCATTTCTTTAATGGTAGCATTTGCTCGAATAGCCATAGCAATTCCGTCACCTGTAGCAATTAACGGATTGGTTGTTTGTTTATAAACCTGACCAATTCCACCGGTTGCTAAAATTGTGAAACGAGAATAAACTGGAATTATAGTGTCGTTTTTTTCATCTAAAACAAATGCACCAAAACAACTATTGGATTTGGTAATTAAATCGATGGCAAAATGAAAATCGAGGATTTCAATGTTCTTTTTTTGATGTGTTTTGGTCAAAATTGCTCTTTCAATTTCTCGTCCAGTTTGGTCTTTGTGATGCACAACACGATGATTGGAATGTCCGCCTTCTTTGGCTAAATCCAGATTTCCTTCGGCAGTAAGATCAAAATTTGTTCCCCAATCGATAAGTTCTTTCAATCGTTTTGGTCCTTTTTTCACGACCATTTCTACAACTTCACGATTGCATAATCCATCGCCACAAATTAAAGTGTCGTTAATGTGTTTTTCAAAATCATCATCAATGCCATCAATCACTACGGCAATTCCGCCTTGTGCATATTTAGTATTCGATTCATCCGCATTGGACTTGGTTACAATCAGTATTTTTCGATCGGGAAATTGTTCTGCCAGTTTGATGGCAACGGTAAGTCCGGCAATACCTGAACCTAATATAAGATAATCGGTTTCTATTTTCATTATTTTGATAATTCCAACATTCGTTTAATCGGTGTCAATGCTTTTTTTGCAATTTGTTTTGGTACCATAACTTCGGGAGTTTCATTTGCTAAACAATCATATACTTTTTGAAGTGTATTTAGTTTCATATAACCACATTCGCTGCAAGCACAAGTATTGTTTTCAAATGATGGCGCAGGAATTAATATTTTATCGGGAACTTCTTCCTGCATTTTGTATAAAATTCCAGCTTCGGTGGCGATGATAAACTTGTTTTTTGGACTTTGTTTTACATAATCAATCATTCCGGCAGTTGAACCAATATAGGTTGCTGTTTCCAAAATATGTGTTTCCGATTCGGGATGCGCAACAATATCAGCATCGGGATGTTCTTTGTGAAGTTCAATTAATTTATCCAAAGAGAAAGCTTCATGAACAACACAACTTCCGTCCCACAAGATCATTTTTCTACCGGTTTTTCGGTTAATGTAATTGCCTAAGTTTTTATCGGGAGCAAAAATTATCGGAATATTTTCGGGAACAGAATTCACAATTTTTTCAGCATTAGACGAAGTACAAACCAAGTGACTTAATGCCTTTATTTCTGCCGAACAGTTGACATACGTAATTACAATATGATTAGGATGCGCTTCGATGAATTTCTTGAAGATATCCGGCGGACATGATTCTGCTAGAGAACAACCAGCATTCAAATCGGGCAATAAAACTTTCTTTTTTGGATTTAAAACTTTCGCTGTTTCTGCCATAAAATGAACTCCGGCAAACAAGATAATATCAGAATTCACTTTTTCGGCTTCTTGTGATAAACCTAGACTGTCACCTACATAATCGGCAATTTCCTGAATTTCGGGTTGCTGATAATAATGAGCCAAAATCACAGCATTTTTTTCTTTTTTTAAAGCAAGTATCTTTTGTTTCAGATTTTCCATTAGATATTTTTTTACCACGAATTACACAGATTTTCAATTCACAACATTTCAATCTGTTCAATAAAAGAACAAAGTAACTACTGAAATTTTCCATTTAATATGATTTTAGTCATAGAATGCTATTGGTTTTATGGCGTAATATTGAAACAACTTTAGTACTTGAAAATCTCATTAAAAACATTTCATTATGAATACATTAGAACATCCAACAGTAGGCGAATTTGTAGCCGAAGATTTTAGAACAGCAGCCGTTTTTTCTAAATATGGTATTGATTTTTGCTGCAAAGGCAATAGAACGATAGAACAAGCTTGTGAAAAAAAAGGTATTGATCCCGAAGAAGTAAAAAAAGAAGTATTGCAAGTTTTAAATACTCAAACCGGGCAAGAAATTGATTTTAAATCGTGGCCAATTGATTTGCTTATTGATTATATCGAAAAGACACATCATCGTTATGTAGAAGAAAAATCGACTGCTTTGTTGTTTTACCTTGATAAGCTTTGCAAAGTTCACGGACAAAGACATCCAGAGTTGTTTGAAATTGCGCTTCATTTTAAAATCTCAGCAGGCGAATTGGCGCAACACATGAAAAAAGAAGAGCTGATTTTATTTCCATTTGTCAAAAAAATGTACAATGCTTTGAGAGAAAACAATTCTATTGAACAACCTCATTTTGGAACAGTAAATAATCCTATTGCCATGATGATGGATGAACATGATAATGAAGGTGAGCGCTTTAGAATAATTGCTAAACTGACTAATGATTACAATCCACCGGCTGATGCTTGTGAAACCTACAAAGTAACTTTTGCTATGCTAAGAGAATTTGAACAAGATCTGCACAAACACATTCATTTGGAAAACAATATTGTATTTCCAAAAGCCAAAGAAATGGAAACAAAATTCAATATCATAGAACCAACTAACTAATACAAAAATCAAAACACGCATTCATTATGGAAAAGTATGTTATCAAGAGAAACGGAGATTATAAACCTTTTGAAGTTTTTAAAATTAAGGATGCCATTATCAGGAGTTTTGATAGTTTAACTGTTCCGTTTGATGAGCGTGTTTTTGAAAATGTCATCGAAATTATAGACAAAAAAGAAACTTGGGCTGTTGAAGAAATTCAGGATATTATAGAGAAAACGCTGTTTGAAAACAAATATTTCACAGTAATGCGTTCGTTCATGCTGTATCGACATACACGAAAATTACAGCGCGAACACGTGCAAGGATTGAATGATGATACGACGTATGTTGACAGTACACAAACCATTGAAGAATACATTTCACAAACCGATTGGCGGATTAATGCCAATGCGAATACTTCGTATTCCAACGCAGGTTTAGTGAATAATGTCGCCGGAAAAATCATCGCCAATTATTGGTTGGATAAAGTATATTCCAAAGAAGAAGGTTATGCACACCGAAACGGTGATGTTCACATTCACGATTTGGATTGTCTTACCGGATATTGTGCCGGATGGAGTTTGCGTGTTCTGTTGAATGATGGTTTTAATGGTGTTCGTGGTCGTGTGGAAAGTAAAGCTCCGTCACATTTTAGAGAAGCTTTAGGACAAATGGCAAATTTCTTAGGGATTTTGCAAAGTGAATGGGCTGGCGCACAAGCGTTCAGTTCTTTTGATACCTATTTAGCTCCGTATGTTTTCAAGGACAATCTTTCATTTGATGAAGTTTTGAAAGCCGTTCGCAGTTTTGTTTATAATCTCAATGTTCCGGCACGATGGGGACAATCTCCATTTACGAATATTACTTTGGATTGGGTTGTTCCAGCCGATTTGAAAGAACAAATTCCAACAAAAAATGACCATCATTTATTTGAAAAAATCACTAATGAAAGTGTTTTTATTCGAGCCAAAGAACGAGGCGTTACTTCGTTGACGGAAATGCGATATGAACATTTTCAGCCAGAAATGAACTTGATAAATAAAGCATATTATACCGTAATGACTGAAGGCGATGCCAATGGACAACCATTTACGTTTCCAATTCCAACAGTAAATATCACCGAAGATTTTGATTGGAATGGTGAAAACACCGAATTACTTTTTGAAAATACGGCTAAAATAGGTTCTTCTTATTTCCAAAATTTTATCGGAAGTCAATATATTTTAGATGAAAACGGAAACAAAGTCGAAAATCCAAATGCCTATAAACCAAATGCGGTTCGCAGTATGTGTTGTCGTTTGCAATTGGATTTGCGGGAATTATTGAAGCGTGGTAACGGACTTTTTGGAAGTGCAGAAATGACGGGAAGTATTGGTGTAGTTACCATAAATATGGCTCGTTTGGGTTATTTATATGAAGGAAATAAAGAAGAACTTTTCCGCCGATTGGATTATTTAATGGAATTGTCTAAATCTACTTTGGAGAAAAAACGAAAATTTATTCAGGAAATGTATGATCGAGGTTTGTATCCTTATACAAAACGTTATTTACCACATTTCAGAAATCATTTTTCGACCATTGGTGTAAACGGTATGAACGAAATGATACGCAATTTTACCGAAGACAAAGAAGATATTACAACTACTTTTGGTCATGAATTTTCTATGGAAATTTTGGAACATATTCGTAACCGAATGAAAGAATTCCAAGAAGAAACAGGAAACCTTTACAACCTTGAAGCTACGCCAGCAGAAGGAACAACATATCGTTTTGCCAAAGAAGACAAAAAGCGTTATCCAAATATTCTTCAGGCAGGAATGGAAGAAAACGTTTATTACACCAACAGTTCGCAAATTCCAGTAGATTTCACTCAAGATCCGTTTGAAGCGTTATTAATGCAAGATAATTTACAATGTCAATATACCGGTGGAACGGTTTTGCATTTGTACATGAACGAAAGAATAAGCTCTTCCGAAGCTTGTAAAAATTTCGTCAAAACCGTTTTATCAAAATTCAAACTGCCATACATCACGGTAACGCCAGTTTTTAGCGTTTGTCCAGTTCATGGTTATTTAAACGGCGAGCATGAATTTTGCCCAAAATGTGATGAAAATTTATTAGAACAATTAAATAATGACACTTATGAAAACAAAAACTAACGAATTGCTGGAACAGCATCAGCAATCAAGAACCAAATGTTTGGTTTATACACGAGTTATGGGATATTATCGTCCTGTAGAAAGTTTTAACATCGGAAAAAAAGGTGAACATAAACAACGAATTCATTTCAAAGAATGTTAGAAACTGTTTAAAATGGCTAAACCTGTCAGCAATATAACACCGTTTACATTACTAGATTATCCAGATAAAAGTGCTTGTATTCTTTGGTATTCGGGTTGTAATATGCGGTGTTTGTATTGCTACAATCCTGAAATTGTTTTTGGGAAAGGAAAACTTTCTTTTCCCGAAATGATTTCTTTTCTCGAAACCCGAAAAGGATTACTTGATGCCGTTGTTTTTAGCGGTGGCGAATGTTTAATTCATAAGAACATTGTAGAGCAAATTCGAACGGTGAAAGAAATGGGATTTTTGGTAAAAGTAGATACCAATGGTTCCAGCCCAAAAGTTTTATTGGAACTTTTGGAACAAAATCTGCTAGATTATGTAGCTATTGATTTTAAAAGTCCAATAGCAAAAGCTCGGGAAATAACGAAAAAAGTGTTCTACGATGAGTTTATTTCTTGTCTAAAATTGCTTATGGTTTCGAACATATCATTTGAAGTAAGAACTACGTATCACTCAAGTTTACTTAATGAAGTAGATATACAAACAATGATTTCTGTATTGGAAAGCCATAATTACCAAGGCAATTTTTACATACAACATTTTAGGAATGATACAGAAACCATAGGAAATCTGTGTCATTCTTTAAAAAATCTTAATCCAATAATTCTGAATACAAAGAAGATAAAAGTTCATCTTAGATGACACAATTTTTCTTTAAATCGTCTATTAAATGATTTAAGCTGTCAACTTCTACATGTTCCATCAAAACAATCTTATACCATTCGTTATCGGTATTATGCTTTTGAGGTACTAAATCATATTTATCTGCAATGTTGTTTGGAATATACTTGGCTTTTATGGTTACAATATTCATAAAAGGTTCTCTGAAATATTCAATAGAAAGCGAATCCAATTGCTTGCAAATCCAGTCCGTTCTCATTTGAAGAATTTTTACTTTTTCAAACCATCCATTTTCGCCATAAGTTGTAAGTATCATCCAAGTAGCAACCGCATTAGCTCCTGATCGGCTTCCACATAAAGTTAAATCCATTCCTTCCACATATTCTGCTTCTTTGGTAAGCACATTTTCAATTAGATTTTTTCTGCATAAAAATATTCCGGATCCGTAAGGTGCTTGCAGCATTTTATGAGCATCAATAGTAATAGAAGAAACATTTTTATTTTTGAAGTCTAAGTTGCTTTTGGGTGCAATGAATGGATAAACAAATCCACCATAAGCTGCATCAATATGGAGTTTGCATGCTAAATTATATTTGTCTAAAAGATTTGTATAACTATCAGGATTATCAACAGAACCAAACATAGTTGTACCCATATTTGCAACTACAATAAAATATTTTTTGTTTTCGGTAATAGCTTTTTGGAGTAATGTTTCAAATTCGTTTTCGAGAATCGTTCGGTTTTCAAAATCCACAGGAACTTTCATCCACTCAATAGATAATAAATTTGCTCCTTTTGCAATAGAATAATGAGTGTCTTCTGAAGCGATAATCATGATTTCAGATAATTTTGCATTGTATGTGTTTATGAAAAAATTTCTGTAAACCCACAAAGCCTGAATGTTCGCTTCAGTTCCGCCTGTAGCAATATAACCGTCAAACTGATTTTCGGTTGCATTAAAAATATCAACTGCCAGTATTTCTAATACTTCTTTTTCGATTTCTTGTGTTCCTTTAAATGCAACTTCCGAAGTTCCTGTGGTATGACAGCCAATATGGTTCGGATTAGAAAGATAAGTCATCAATACTGGTGCGTCTTTTAAAAAAGGAGCATCATCATTAAAAACCTTACTGTCTAATTTTGAAGCAGGATAACCTAATGAAATGTCTTTCATGAAGTCAACATTCTCTTTTAGTGCATTTTGTATTCTTGCTATTCGTTCTCCTGAAGTTAATTTTTTCCAATTATTCATTATTAATATATGTTTAGGATTTTCATTTTTAAACTAAAATTCAATTTGCTTAACTTCTTCTTTATAAAAATGTAATTGATTGATTATCTGAAGCGTATCTTTAAAAATTAAGGTTGAGCTGAATAGAGTTTCATAGTATTCTATACCTTGAAGAAGATTATCTTGAAACGATTTCCATTTTTTTATTTTTACAGTAGAAGTTTTACCAGAAAAACTAAGAATATCATTCTTCAAATGATCAACATACATTTTTAATTCTTTGATAAACATATTCGGACGGTTGGTATCTGAAATAACAGATGTATTGCCATAAATATGTTTTGTCATTTCTGCTAACGGCACAATTTTATCAAAGTAAGCCAAATTTGGTCCGGGACAAACCACTACGCCTTGTTGCTGACCTTTAATTTCCATTTTGTTTTCAAGATAAGACGAATTAGCTAAACCAACACAAAGACACGATTTTTCAAATATTTTGCTTTTTTGTTGCTCAAAAACTTCATTTGAAAAATCGTTTTTCTGTTGTTCCAATTCTGCTAATTTGACATCTTGATATTTTTTGGAAGCCGTACACATTCCTTGAGTATCATATTCTTTGCTTAATGCCAAAAACTTTTTCGGACAAGAACTTCCGGCTTTATTGTCGTCAATCCGTTTTTGTTTCCAAAAATCGTTACTCATTCCTTTAACAGTGTTGAAAGGAACGCCAAGCGGCGAAATATTGCTCAAATAAAAATCGTCTTCTTTAGCATTTGCCAATAAATTTCGAGTTTCATCATCAACGGAAGTCGCTTCGGGAACCAATAAAAAAGGTGAACCCCAACCGATACTGTCCAGTTTATAATAATCTAATAAAAATTCGTGTTCTTCGGCTGTTCCAACGCCACCTTGTGCGGTGATTTTTAATTCTAATGGTTGCAACGGAATAGGTAAATTTTTAATTTCTAATGCTTTTATCATCAGTTCGTGTGCCGATTGGATGAGTTGCTCTTTTTTGGTTTTAAATTCTTCTAAAATTGGACCTAATAAAAAACCATCGGTAGCAAAAGCATGTCCGCCACAATTTAATCCAGATTCTATACGATATTCGGAAACCCAAAGTCCTTTTTTTGCCAAAAAATTACCTTGTATCATCGCAGAACGAAAATCGCTCACTTTCAGAATAATTTTCTTTTTTAACTGACTATTTTCATTCAGATAAAAATCAGAGAATTGTTCAAAATAGCTGTATAATCTTGGGTTCATTCCGGCAGAAAGAACTACGGAAGAATTCAAATTACTGTTTGCAAAACCACGTAAAGAAGCATGAGCATCGTTAAACTCTACTGGAAGTTGTTTGTTTTTGTCAAAATTATCTTTGTCAACTTTGGTCATAATGTTAACATCAATATCGCCAGGTAAAAGATGTTCGGCTACATATTTTTTTACATTTTCTGTCATCTGTAAACCTTCATCGATAAATTTTTGCAGACGATTTTTTAGTTCCGATTTATTAGGAAGCAACGAAATATAGTAATCTAAAGTTGTTTTGTTTTCGGCTAATTCGTGTTTGAAATGTTCCACTTTATCTTTAACAATGGTATCAACCAAATTCAGATAATGTTTTATTCGTTCGGCACGATAATCATAGCATTTTTGGGTAATTTCCTGATAAGGCAAACTGAATTTTTTGCTGTAAAAAGCTCTCATTTTTTCAATTAGTTCGTCATCAGTAATAGAAATTACAGAAGATATTCCATAATGAGCAACCCGAATTGGACTGTCGATTGTATAAGCTAATCCCATTACAGGAATATGAAAAGTGTGTGCATTTTTTAAAATGTTCATGCGAATTTTTTTAGAATAAATAAAGAGGCGAATTTTGGAAAATCATCCCAATTAAAGTATGATATATATCATACAGGTTAAACTTTAGTTAGATGATTTTTAATGCTTTTTAGCAATTCGAAAATGATGTAATAAAGTCCTATAATAATTCCTAAACCAAAGAATACAAAAAGAATGTAAAACCAATGCATTGATTCATGAAATTGACCAAAAGAGATTGCTTCTGTAAAATAAATCCAATGTGCTTTTTTAACTCCCATAAGTAGTAAACAAATCCAAAAAAGCACAAAAGAAATATTGAAAATTTTAATCCCAATTTGGATTTTCTTTGTTGAAATCAAAGTAATTTTTTTGTTCAATTCCAAAATATAAGCAACGGAAGAAAGCAATATTAACGTATTAATTCCAATAGTTGTTCCCATTGAATGCGCAACGGTTATATGCGTTCCGTGTGTAAATAAATTGATAGAAGGAATAGAAATCAGCAACGCCAGAATGATATTCAGGAATATCCAGAAATCAGCCAAAACGGTAAATCGATACACCAAAATGTATTCGATTTTTTTCTCCTGAGATAATTTTTTTCTCCAATCATAAATAATCGAAAAAAGCACAATCCATTCGGTCATGCTGATAATGTAGGCAAAATAACGCAGCCAAGCCGCCGTTGGAACAATATAAATATGATGCGCCCAACCAAACATTAAATTGGTCAAACCCAAAAAGTAAAAGAAAAACGCTTTTCCTGATTTGGCATAGCTGTCATTGCTGCTCGTTTTTGTCATGACATAAAGCGAAGTTCCATAAATCAGCATGTTCCACGAACCGACATACGAACCGCCGGCTTTCCATTGCATAGCGACATTTTGTACAAAATGATTTCTAAAATAAGGCAACAGCCATAAATGAGCTTCGGTAAAATGATAAATCATCAGCACAATTCCAGTTGCCCACATCCAGTAGTAAACCGGAAGATTTTTGAAAGAAGAAAATACATTTTTGAAATAAGTAATTCCAAATAAAATCCAACCCGAAACAATAGGAAAATAAAAATAAGACGGAAATTCCAGATATTCTTTTCCGGCAAAATTTCTCGATAAATAAGAAACTACAATCCCGATTCCGGTTAGTATAAAAAGCCAAAAATGAACGGAAACCAACTTATAGTTTTGATTTTTTTGCTCCAAATAATAATAAATTCCGCCTGTAGCGGTAAGAATTACCCATGAAACGGCAAACAAAGTATGCAACGGACGAACCGCATTAAACGGCAGAATTTCCTTGATAAAATTAGGAATGATGTATTGAAATCCGGAAAGCAAGCCAAAAAATAACGTCAGCGACAGCGAAATTAATCCGGCAGAAATAAAGTAAAAAGGATAACGGTTAGTTTTCATGAACGTCGTTTTTATATTGGATTTCTACCCAGCCGTTGGGTTTAATTTTGGCATTGGTACTCGGATAATGTCCGGTTTGGTCAATTTCTTTTAAAAATTGGAGCAATTCTTCTTTTTCAGATTCGTTAAAGTCAAATTTTGGCATAGTTTTAATTCCGCTGTTGAACATGGCTTTCAGATAATTATCGTTTTTTCTGAACGAATATGCATTGGTCAAATCAGGTCCGAGATAACCGCCTAAACCATAAATCTGATGACAGGAATTGCAGTTGTTTTTCAGCCAGAGATTTTCTCCACGAATGGCTTTTTCAGACAGATGAATATTTCCATAGGAAGAATTATCGGTATAGATAAAAAAATTATAGACAAAAAAAAGTGTCGTCAGCAGTAAAAGAATAAGTAGATTTTTTTTCGGTTTCATATCCGAAGGAATTTCGTTTAAAACACAAATAGAAGAAAACTAAATTCCTTTTTTTATGATTTATGTCATAAAAAAAGCGTGAATACTAATTTCACGCTTTTTCGCATCTGAATAAAACTAAAATTGAATTAATAATTATTCTATTTAGGAAGTAAAACATCACCAATTATATGAATTATTCCGTTGGAAGTTTCGATTGAAGCTACAATTTCTACATTGTTAACAAACGTTTTTTCTCCTTGTTTTGTAATTTTAACTTTTTGTGGTGTTACCATTTCAAATTCCTGTCCATCCTGCATATATTCTGCTTTTAAAACACCTACATAAGTATGATAGCCTAAAACATCGACTAGCTTATTTTTGTTTTCCGGTTTTAATAAATCTTCTACAGTTCCTTTTGGTAGTTTGTCAAAAGCGGCATTAGTTGGGGCAAAAACAGTAAATGGTCCGGCGTTACTTAACGAAGTAACCAAACCTGCGGCTTTAACGGCAGCTACCAATATAGTGTGATCTTTACTTCCTGAAGCAACCTGTACAATGTTTGGATTGGAAGTATCGTCTATCACTCCTTCCTGGCCAACACTTTGTTCAGGCTTGTTTTCTGTTGTTACTGTTGCATTTTCGTTACTTTGTTTACAGCCAGTTACAGTAAAAAGTCCGGCTAAGAGCAAAAATTTGATAGAATTTTTCATAATGTGAAATACTTGGTTTATAGCACAAAGTACTTAATTATGAAAAGGTTATTTTATGATTTTACTCATAAAATCAAAGAAATTTTAACTTTTTTTAAGGCATGAAAAATCATAATTGATAATCCAGAAACCATGACCAAAGCTGCAACAAAAAGTAATTCGTTTATTTTTGGAATAAGTGTATAACTAAATGATGCCATACCTTGAATTGCCAAAAATAGTTCGTTCAAGAAAACTCCAATCGAGAATAGAATTAATCCGTTTTTGGCACCTTTTGAAATAAATAAAAGATGTTTTGCAAAGATGTAAAAAAGCAAAAACAAACTAATAATTGCCAATAAAACCAAATGCAAGTAAGCAATAACGATTGGTCGGAAACCAAATGCCAACTGACTTAATGCAGGAATAACAGAACCTAATTGTAGCAAAAGTTTTATCGTAAGTGAGATGACAACAAACAGTAAAATGTAACGTAAAAAAAGTGGATATTTTTTTAGCGAAATTTGCTTTTCTCTATATAAAATATACAATAATCGAAACCAAGCATATACTTGAACAAAAGCCGCTATAATCATTAAAAAATAGAGCCAAGACGGTAATTTCAACCAAAGTGTTGATAAAAAATAGACAGGAATACACGCTACAAAAAACCACCAAAAAACCTTATTGTAAAATGAATTTTCGGTTGTTTTTAAATTGAAAAAATAGAACAATAAACCCATACAAGCGAAGAAAAACCATCCATTGTATTGAAAATGTAAATAGTAATAAATTGATGCTAAATACTCATTTTGAAGAATGTTTTTGGTTGCCATCATATAAGCCAAAAAAAACGTTCCGATTGAAGAAAGTACATTAAAAAAAATAGCTCCTTTGAACCAATTGATAGAAAGATTTTCTTTTTCTACAAATTTTAAATCGTTCCAAAATCGATAACCAAAAGCATAGGAAACGATGATTGACATAGTTGAAAAAAAGATCGAAATTGCTCCATAACCTTCTATAATAAACGAAATCAACATTCCATAGGCACAAATTAAATTTAGCGACAAGATACTATTGTAGTTTTTATAGAAATTTTGAAACTTATTGACTGCTTTTTTCTCCAGAAAAATAATCATCAAAACAATCAACGTATGGCTAATCCATCCGGCAAAGGCAAAATGAGAATGAGAATGTTGGATGTTTTTTTGATCAAAATAAGGAAATTCAAAACCAATTTTATATCGCATTAATAATCCTAAAACAGCAACGATAAAGAGATTAACTATGGAAAAGCGTAACCAAAATTTAGGGTTAAAATGCATTAGAAATATATTTTATGATTTATAATGTCTATTTTTTTTTCCTCTTTCATTTTTGAAAAAGCACGAATTACAGTTTCTACACGAAGTCCGGTAAAATTGGCAATTTCCTGACGCGTAAACGGAACTAACTCTTTTTTGCTGCTATTTCCTTTTTTATGTGTATTTAAAAAGGCAATAATTCTAAATTCGGGTTTTTGATTGATAATATCTTTTGAAGTCTTGGCTTTACTGTGAATTCGTTGCGCCATAAGTGTTAGAAAATGCTTCTGAATGGCGGGATATTCGTCTAAAATTTTTAAAAATTTTTCTTTAGAAAGTTTAATGATTTTGCAATCTTGAAAAGCGGTAGCGGTAGAAGGATATTTTTCGTCAATAAACAATGGTGGTTCTCCAAAACTTTGTCCTTCAGTAAAATAACCTTGAGTAAATTCTTTACCATCATCATTACAATTGAACATTCGCACACAACCATCAATTACCTGATAATAAAAATTAGCGGCTTCACCTTCGTAGAAAATGACCTCATTTTTTTTATATTCTTTAGCGATGGCACCCCAAGTGAAAAGTAAATCTAAATCTATTGGCATAACTAAAATCAAGTTTTCATGTGATAAACAATCTTTTTGTTTAGATTCTTTAGAAACTTTTGATAAACAAAGTTAAATTTTATGGATGGTAGAAAATATGATTATAATCATATTTGATACTGAATTTTTTATGTGAAATTTGTCTTGTGAAAAAATTAATAGTCATAATAGCTTTTGTAATGTTTTTGAAACCGGTTTTTCCGGTGATAGATTACATCGTTAATTATGATTATATTTCTAAAGAGCTTTGTGAAAATAAAGCAAAACCCGAATTAGAATGTAACGGAAAATGTAAGTTGATGCAAGGACTTGCAAAAGCTTCTGATGAAGATAAACCAATTTCAAGTGATAAAAAAGTAGTTCATTTAGAAACGGAATTACTGTTTTTTAAAGAAATTGAAACTCTAATCGCAAGACAAACTTATTTTCAACATAAAATTAGTATTAGCGACAACTATTCCAATCTTTACTTTCAATTGAATGGTTGCGCCGTTTTTCATCCACCAACAATTATTACTTAATACAAAAATTGCATCAATCTTTTTTGGATTGACAGGACAAACTATGTCTAAAAATTATTGGAAAAACTTCCAATAGAATTCGTATTAATTAAAATTTACAAAATGAAATCTTTACTAAAATATACACTTGCCTTTTTTATAATGGCAGCAACAACTATGTTTACTTCATGCTCATCAGATGATGATACAACTACAACAACCACCGACGAATTATCTGGAATTACTAAATTTAAAGAATTTTCAAACGATACACATACCATAGAATTATATTCTAAAGCAGGAAGTTTAGAACAAGGATTTAATGAAATTTCTATCAGAATTAAAGATAAATCTACTGGAAATTATGAAAAAAATGCAGAAGTGAGTTGGATACCAATTATGCACATGACAATGATGAACCATTCTTGTCCAAAATCTGAAGTAGAAAAAACAACTCCAAACGGAACGTTATACAATGGTTATATTGTTTTTCAAATGGCACAAAACACAACAGAATATTGGGATTTAAAAGTTGATTATACGATAGAAGGAACGGCTTATACGGCTACTTCTGTAATTGATGTTCCTGCATCGGCAAAGAAAAAAGTAAGTTCATTTACAGGAACTGATGGTGTGAAATATGTTGTGGCTTATGCCGAACCAACTAATCCAAAAGTTGCAGTTAATGACATAGCTTTAGGCGTTTGGAAAATGCAAAATATGATGGATTTTCCTGTAGTTGATGGCTATAAAGTAAAAATCGATCCACGTATGCCAAGTATGGGAAATCACAGTTCGCCTAATAATGTTGATGCTACCCAAAAAACAATTGGCGGTTTATATGAAGGTAAATTATCATTAACAATGACAGGTTATTGGAAAATAAACTTGCAGTTACTTAACGCTGCTGGCGATGTTTTAAAAGGCGAAACCATTACCGAAACTGTTACCGAAAGTAGTCTTTTTGTAGAAATTGAATTCTAAAATAGTCTCAAAAAAGTCTTGTTTATTAAAGGCAAGACTTTTTAAAATCCAAAATGCGATGAAAAAAATACTATTTCTGTTGTTACTCAACGGCTTGGTTTCTTTTGCCCAAGAACAAAAAGATACTTTGGTTCCTAAAGACTTGAAAGAAGTAATAATCATTGGTAAAAAAGCAAAAATTCACGAAAAACAATCAAAATCATTGGCTTCAATAGATGAATTTCTAGACAAAGCTAGTCAGGTAGATTTAATAAAACGTGGCGCGTATGCTTGGGAACCAATTATCAACAATATGGCTACCGAAAGAACATTGATAACCATTGACGGAATGCGGATTTTTGGCGCTTGTACCGATAAAATGGACCCAATTACTTCGTATGTTGAAGTTTCTAATCTTTCTGAAGCAACGATACATTCTGGGCAACAAGGTTCGTGTTTTGGGTCGACCATTGGCGGAGCAATTGATTTGAAAAGAAATCAAAATCAATTTGGAAATCAAAAATGGGATTTTGCGGTTAATAGTGGTTTTGAAACCAATAATCGTCAAAAAATCATTGGTTCATCAGTAAATTATACAGACAGTTTATTTTATGTTGATACCGATATTATGTTTCGTGATGCCGATAATTACAAGGCAGGAAACAACAAAGAAGTTTTGTTTTCTCAATTTAAAAAACTCAATTTTTCAGGAACTTCGGGGTTTAAATTCAGCCAAAACAAACTCATTGAAGCATCTTTAATTTATGATAAAGCGACCGATGTTGGTTATCCAGCATTACCAATGGATGTTTCATTAGCCGAAGCTTTGATTACTTCGCTTAAATATATGGTTATTCCAAAATCTCCATTATTGAAAGATTGGGAAACCAAAGTATATTTTAACACTATTACACACAGAATGGATGATACCAAGCGACCATCGGTTCCTATTCACATGGATATGCCTGGTTGGAGCGAAACGTTTGGAATGTATTCTAAAATTACAGGTAATAAAAGCAATCATCATTTTTTGATTAACCTGAATAGTTTTTACAATAAATCGGTTGCCGAAATGACAATGTATCCTTCAAATCCTAATGAAAACAGTATGTTTATGTACACTTGGCCCGATGTGAGAACATTTTATACAGGTTTTTTTGCCGAAGATAATTGGGTTTTTAATTGCCATTCGGGTTTGAAATTGTCGTTGTCTTTAGGAAGTCATACCAATGACGTAGCAAGTGATTTTGGATTACAAAGTTTGCAGATTTTTTATCCCGAAATGGAAGCTCAAAAAACACGTTTACTAAAAAGCATCGGATTAAATTATAACTACAATAAAAACGGATTGGAATATGGTTTTGGAACCGGTTACAGCGAACGTGCACCATCAGTTTCCGAAGGATATGGTTTTTATTTGTTCAATAGTTCTGATCGTTTTGACTATATTGGTAATCCTAATTTGAGAAATGAAAAATCGATTGAAACAAATGTTTTCTTCGGATATAAAAAGAGTAAATACAACGTTAAGATTTCATCGACTTTTTTCAGAATTTCAGATTTTATTGTTGGTCAACCTAATGATTTTTTTGTCCCGATGACGATTGGTGCTTCTGGAGTAAAACTTTACACAACTTTGGATTATGCAACCATTTTTAATGTTGACATAACTACAGAATGGAAAATTTCAAAACAGTTTCAGTGGAGTGGAAAAATCAAATACAGTCGAGGTCAAGATAGTAACAAGAATAATTTACCGTTTATTAGTCCTGTAAGTTATCAAACGGAATTAAAATATAGATATCAAAAACTGAATGTAGCAATTGAATGTATTGGCAACGGATCTCAAACTCAATTTGGTTCATTTTATGAAGAAAAACCTACAGCAGCTTTCACCATACTAAATTTCAGTGCAGGTTATAAATTTAATTGGGACGGAAGTATTCTTCATATTAAAATGGGAGTAGAAAATATAATAAACACTTATTATACTACATATTCCGATTGGAATAAAATTCCGCGAATAGGTAGAAATATATATTTGAATTTAGAAATTAAAATTTAAAATATTAGTTTATAGGTTATGAAATTTATCTGTTTTTAGAAACTCAACTAATAAAAGATGTCTAAAAGAGTAGCATAATTAAACGCTTTATTATTTTGCTACCACTCACCACTCCTTCCCAACGCTCCTAAAAAAATTACTGTCACAATTATTGAAACAATAATACGTACACTGCGTGACTTGCGCCAGTAATTTTTTCCCCCAAGCTTCTTTACATAATGTTGCATTATAGTGCATAAGGACTATCCTGCTTCTAATCAAAATTGTGCATGCACTATAATAACATTATGTAAAAAAGCCCCTCACCCAACGCGCTTGCCAGTGGCTCTAGGACAACTTTTTTTTAAAACTTCCTCGCACCACCCTGTTTTAAAAAAAAACCGTCCTTCGCCACTGTCTTCAAGAACATTCACCATTTCATAGGAATAATTTCGGTTACCATCGTTTTTAAGAACATGCACCATAACTGTTTTATCAACTTTGCGTTTAAATAGGAAGTGTTTTCATTGCTTTTGTAAGTTCTAAAAATGACTTTAACTTTTAATTATTTGCCTATGGTAAAGCCATTTTTAGAACCCACAAAACCAAAATCCCCAGTAAGAGTATCATTTTTATTTGCCAGAAAACAAGCAGTAATTGCTTTAGCGAAAAAGCTGATGCCATGCCGTTTTTTATGATAATCTGCCGAATACAGAATACTGCGACTGCCAGCTAAATTTCAAGCATCAGCTTTTCCACTAAAGCAATCTGAAACATCCCAGTAAACAAATAAAAAATGATACCCTTACTCA
>NZ_JACTAC010000051.1 GCF_014486675.1 Flavobacterium macrobrachii | reverse complement strand
TCTGGCGACCTTAAATGTCAATCTGGGGACATTAAATGCGAATTCAACGACATCAAATGCGAATTCAACGACATCAAATGCGAATTCAACGACCAACGATGCCAATTCAACGACGTTAAATGCGAATTCAACGACATTAGATGTCAATTCAACGAAATTAAATGCGAATTCAACGACCTTAAATGCGAATTCAACGACATTAAATGTCAATCTGGCGACCTCTCAGATTCGTATGCTGACTGTTCCAACTCGTATGTCAACCATTCCGTCTCGTTTACATTCCGTTCAGCATCCTCCGACAACCTCTCCGTCCAATCCTCTTTCCTCTTGCTTCTTGCTTCTTTCCTCTTGCTTCTTTCGTCTTTCCGCTCCAAATCCTCCAACAACCTTTAAAATGGTTTTCAACCATCAACCACCATCGGTAAACTACAAACCCCAATCTATTAACTTCCAAAAAAAACAGTATCTTGCTACGATAAATCCAGTACTATGTTGAAAAATTTATTAATGTTCATCTTGTTAGGTTGCTCTACTATAGCAGCGGCTCAAGCGGTAAAGGGCAAAGTATATGACGAGAAAAATCAGCCACTCTATGGCGCTACTATATTTCTTGATGGTACCTCTATCAGCACTATATCGGGCGAAGATGGTTTTTTTCAACTGCCAGTGCTTTCTAAGGTCAATTCAAATTTGGTGGTTAGCTATATTGGCTATCAAACCGTTACTATCAGTGCTTTTACTACAGATAAAGACATAGAGGTAAAGATGGTGCCTTCTACTAACTCACTAAAAGAGGTGGTTATCAAAAAGAACCGCTTTACTAGAAAGGAAATGCTCAAACTGTTTAGAGAGCAATTCCTAGGCGATACTAAAGCGGGTAGAAAGGCAGTAATTCTAAACGAGGACGCACTCGATTTTGAATACGACGAACAGTATAAAGTCTTCAAAGCCTCGTCAGACCAACCACTCGTGATACAAAATCCTGTTTTGGGCTATGAAGTTACTTATGAAATTAGCGATTTTATAGTCGAGTTTAAAACATTGAGTATTAAATCGATTGATACCTATAGAATACTTTTTACGGGTGTTTCTCGTTTTAAAGAAACAGCCAGCACAGCCGATGTGGTAAAAGAGCGAATGAAGTCCTATAGAGGTTCGGTGCTCCATTTCTTTAGAAGTTTGGTGAGTAATAAACTGGCAGAGAACAAATTTCTTTTGGTTAAGCGTAAAAAAGCAGCTTCGGTTAAAGATAATTTTCAAATAAAGGATAGTGAAGGATTAAAGGAGGTAAAGCTTATCAATAATCCCATTCAAATAGTATCTAAGAATAACCTGGAGCAACCTAAGTTTTATTCGTTTTATCAAGTTTCTTTTGAGAGTAGTAAAACTTCGGGCATAACGTTTTTAACTCCTACTTTTAACATTGATGCTTATGGGATACATTCTAATGTAAATCAAATTCTTTTTGAAGGCGATATGAGCAATAAGCGCGTTGGCGATTTGTTGCCTACCAATTATGGCATAGAAGAGTAGTATGTTCTATAAATAGTAAGCAACAAGCGGCGAACTGGCTTTTTTTACAACCCAACAAAAAGGAATGTTGCGCTATAGCAATAAAGAATACCGGCTAGAGATTGTTCAATTGATACAATAGAACTATATTTGCAACACAACAACACACAACACTACACGATGAGTTCTGATAACAGTCAACGCTACAGTCAACGCGGCGTATCGGCATCCAAAGAAGATGTTCACAACGCTATAAAAAACATTGATAAAGGTTTATTTCCAAAAGCTTTTTGCAAAATTGTTCCCGATTATTTAACTAATGATGACGATTATTGCTTGATTATGCATGCTGATGGTGCCGGGACAAAATCGTCTTTAGCCTATATGTACTGGAAAGAAACAGGCGACCTCTCGGTTTGGAAAGGTATTGCTCAAGATGCGTTAATCATGAACATAGACGATCTGCTGTGTGTAGGCGCCACAGATAATATATTGCTTTCATCCACTATTGGAAGAAATAAAAATCTTATTCCGGCCGAGGTTATCTCTGCTATTATCAACGGAACGGAAGAATTGATAGAGGAGTTGAAAAACTTTGGTGTTACGATACATTCTACAGGTGGTGAAACTGCCGATGTAGGCGATTTAGTGAGAACTATCATAGTGGATTCAACAGTTACGGCAAGAATGAAGCGCAGCAATGTAATTGATAACGCTAACATTCAAGCAGGCGATGTTATTGTAGGATTGGCTTCTTATGGTCAAGCTACTTATGAAAAAGGTTACAACGGCGGAATGGGAAGCAACGGGTTGACCTCGGCTAGGCACGATGTTTTTGTCAATGAGTTAGCACAGAAATTCCCCGAAAGTTTTGATGCTGCTGTTCCTTCTGATTTAGTGTATTCTGGCACGGTAAAATTAACCGATGCGGTAGAAGATTCTCCAATTGATGCCGGAAAGTTAGTTTTATCGCCTACAAGAACTTATGCTCCAATAATCAAATCGATATTAGATAAATATTCTCCAAACGATATTCACGGAATGGTGCACTGTTCTGGCGGAGCGCAAACGAAAGTGTTACATTTTGTGGATAATGTTCATGTGATTAAAGATAATTTATTTCCAATTCCGCCATTGTTCAAACTGATACAAGAGCAATCTAAAACGGACTGGAAAGAAATGTATCAAGTGTTTAACTGTGGTCACCGCATGGAGTTGTATGTTCCAAAAGAAGTAGCCGATGATATTATTAGTATCTCAAAATCATTTGGTGTTGAGGCACAAATTGTAGGTAGAGTAGAAGCTTCTACCCACAAAAAACTCACTATTGAAAGTGAGTTTGGCGTGTTTGAGTATTAATCTAAATCGTCATTGAAAACAATTGGCGCTGCGGCTGATTTTCTCTCAATCGTAAATCAAAAGCCATGCAAACGTTTCGAACAAATGGTTTTCCTTTTTCGGTGATTTTTAATGAAGTATCGGTTATTTCGATTAGCTCGTCATGAAGCATTTCTTCTAAAGAAAACAATACTTCGGCTAACTGTTCAAAATACAATCCTGATGACCAATCGGTTTTTAGATGGCACATTAAATTCAAGATGTGTTTGCGAATAATCAAATCTTCATCGGTTAGAATATGTCCTTTAAAAACCGGTATTTCATTATTGTCTAATCGAGTGTAATAGTCTTCCAAAGTCTTTTCGTTTTGAGCAAAACCATACCAACTATCACTGATGGATGAAACACCAAGACCAATCATCAACTGAGTTTTTGACGATGAATATCCCATAAAGTTGCGATGGAGTTTATTTTGTTTAAACGAATGGTATAAACTGTCGGTTCTCAAAGCAAAATGATCCATGCCAATTTCTTTGTATCCTTTGAATGCTAAAAGCTGTTTGCCTATTTCGTAGAGTTTTCTTTTTTCTTCGTCCTTTGGAACATCTTCGTCTTTAAAACCGCGCTGACCATTGCCTTTTATCCACGGAACATGAGCATAACTATAAAATGCCAGTCTATCTGGCGAAAGCGATTTTGTTTTTTCAATCGTATCCACAACATCTTCTAAGGTTTGGAACGGTAAACCATAAATCAAATCATGAGAAATAGAAGTATAGCCAATTTCTCTTGCCCAAAAAGTGACTTTTGCCACATTATGAAACGATTGCACTCGATGAATGGCTTCTTGCACCTTTGGACTATAATCTTGAACACCAAAACTCACTCGGCGAAAACCTAAATCGAATAATTTTTGCAGATGTTCTCGCGTTGTATTGTTTGGATGTCCTTCAAAACTGAACTCATAACCATCGGCTAAATCCGCTTTTGCTAAAATTCCATTGATAAGTCGCTCTAGATTTTCGGGTGAAAAGAAAGTTGGTGTTCCGCCGCCAAGATGGATTTCTTTAATCTTAGGTTTATTTGGAAAAATAGCACAATACAAATTCCATTCTTTCAGAACGGCATCAATGTATGGATGTTCTACTTCGTGGCGTTTGGTAATTCGTTTATGACAACCACAAAAAGTGCACAGCGATTCGCAAAAAGGTAAATGAATATACAAGCTAATTCCTTCGGATAGATTACTTTCTGAAAACGATTTTACAAATGTATTTTTCCATTCTTTTGATGAAAATGTTTCGTCGTTCCAATATGGAACTGTTGGATAACTGGTGTATCTTGGACCAGGAACGTTGTATTTTTGTATCAATGAAGTTGACATAGCAATCAAAATTATAGGTCAAAAGTAGTTTGATGTAACTTGTAATAAAATGATAATTGTCATATTGATACCATAAAAAAAGTTCCGTTATTTTTCGATAACGGAACTTTTACTATTTCAATTTCAAAATTTAGGGGAATTATATTATGGAGCATTTATTGTTTTCCTACTATCGGATTATGCTTTTTTCGTAATTGCTTTTCAAGATGCGTTACTATAACGTCGTAATTTTTTATATCAACGACTTTAATGGTTTTTAACTTAAAAGTTTCATCACCAAGCACATTTATTCCGTCAATATTTCGTTCTTTTAATTTTAGAGCAAAAGGAGGTTTTCCTAAAGTGGAGAAAAGATGAATTTTTACTCTACTTCTTATTTTTTTACTTTTTCCAATGTAAAAAGGAATCCATTCTTCGTTTTTTTCTTTATGTTTATATTTTCTTTTTTCAATTACGTTAGGAGTGAATTTGTGTAAAAACTTTTTTTCATCTCCTTCAATTCCTCTGAATTTTTTAGTAAATAAATCTATCCATTCTGTATAGTCTTGTAATGTATCTCTTTTTATTTCAATAAGATATATTCCTCTATAATCTAATTCATTAAGAATAGTTGTTTCAGAATTAATATCGTTTAATTTAAATTCACATATTTCTTCAAATTCTATTTTGCTTAATTTATCATCAATAAGTTCTAGTTGAGAAGTGATAATTTCATCTATTTCTATTAACTCAATATTATTACTCATAATCTGTTATTTTATTTTCGAATATATACTTTTTTATGGTTTCCATTATCATATTTCAAAATAATAATTTGATTATAAGTTTCAATAGGAATTTCCTGTCCGAGAAGATTATATGCTTTTATTACTTTCGCTCCATCTTCTTGATTAAACTCAGGTAACGAAAGATTTTCTTCTGTACTTGTAGAAACAATTTGTCCTCCATAAGAACCGTTATAAGATGGATTACTATATAATGTAGGCAAGTCAAATGAATTTTCTACGTTTGTATTTAAATTATATTTAATTACTTTAGCTTTATATTCATAAATTCCAACTTGTGGCATTTGATACCCTGCAATAATTGCACAAATTTCTTGTGTATCTGCAAGAAATGTCAAATCCCATTGAGGATTTGTAATATTTATTGGTGTGATATAATCATAAGTATTTATTATTGATGCATTTTCTGTGTCAATTTCGAGTAATGAATAACCATCAGCTATTGTTGTTCTAATTACAAAAAGTCTGTTTTGAGCAAAAACAATATCTAAATAACCTCCAAGCCCATTTTGAATAATAGGTAAAACCAAAGATGTTACTTCATTGGTAATGATGTCAAATTTAAAGATGACGCCGTTAACTCCTAAAACATATATGTCTTTTGTTGTATTTGAATAGGTTAAAATACCATTCCAACCACCATTCAAATTAATAGGATAAGATTCTATCACATTACCATTAGACCGATTTATTTCCTGAAGGATATTATCTGAAGTTACGAATAATCTATTGTCAGCTGTAATTACTCCTTGATATTCGTAATCTCCAGAAAGTGGAATAGAAGTTTCATTGTTTGTAATAATATTTTTAAATACTATTTTACTCTGAAAAAGTCTATCTAATACAACTATTTCATTAGTTTGAGAATTAAAAGTTATTGATTCAGGTAAATTGTCATCAAAATTTGTTATGTAATCTGCATTACTTAATATTTGACCTGTATTAGAATCTAGAGTTAGTAAAGTAGGTGTTCTTTCGGAATTTAGTTTACTTATCACTAAATTTTGTGAAAAACCACAAAGATTAAATAGCAAGGAAAGTGTAATAGATAATTTTGTTTTCATTTAATTAAAATTTATATTTTTTGACTTTTAGGTCAATCTACAAATATATAAAAATATTTAAAATATAACCATTTACGGTTAGTTTGTTTTTTAAGTAAAGTTATCCCTTTGAAGTATGGATAAGAACCACTTCAATAAAATTTTCGGGGAATTTATCAAGCAAAAAAGAATTGAAAAAAATGGTCGCAAAGTGAACTTGCAGACAAACTAAACAATAATTTTCAAAATATTTCAAGATTAGAGCGAGGAGAAATAAGTCCTACTCTTTATTGGTTGGATGGTTTGGCGAAAGCTTTTGATGAAAAACTTTCAAGTATAGTTTTAGAATTTGAAAAATTTAAAAATAATTAAAATAAGTTCATTTTAAAACATCATAATTTGATATATAAATAACCAAACTTATTTATCAATACCATAAAAAAAGTTCCGTTACCTTTCGATAACGGAACTTTGAAGTTTTTTTTGAGAAAATTATTTTGTTGGTGCTTCAATCAGTTCAATTTCAAAAACGATGTTAGCATTTGGCGGAATTACATTTCCAGCTCCGCGTTCACCATAACCTAATTTTGAAGGAATGAAAGCTACAATTTTATCACCATAATTCATAAAACTTAATGCTTCAATAAAACCTGGAATTAATCCGCTTTTGTTTCCATATTGGAAAGGAAAAGGTTGATATCCATTTGCTTTTGCACGGTTTTCATCAAATTTTCCGTATTCTTTTGCTACTACTTCATAACTGCTGTCAAACAAGCTTCCGTCTTCAAGATAACCTGCATAGTGAATTAAAACGTTTGTTCCGTCAGCTGGTTTCTTTCCTGTTCCGTTTTGGATGATTTTATATTTTAAACCGGTTGCAGTTTCAGTAGATGTAGCTTTAACTTCGTTTAACTGTTTTACTTTTGCAGCTATAACGGGTGCATATTTTGCAGCATATTCCGCTTTTTTAGCCGCTTCAGCTTCTTCGGCTTTTCTTTTGTTTTCGGCAGCTAGTTCGGCTTCTTTTTTGTCTTCATTAGCTTTGTTTGCCATGTAATCTGTAAAGATTTTTGCAGCATCAAATTTCTTAGCTTCAGCACCTTTTCTTACAATGGTAATTTTGTTAATCAAATCGTCTTGTTTGATAGCATTTACCACATCCATTCCAGAAGTTACATGACCAAAAACAGTGTGTTTTCCGTCTAACCAAGGCGTTTCTTTATGTGTAATGAAAAATTGCGAACCATTGGTTTTTGGTCCAGAATTTGCCATCGATAAAATTCCGCCACTGTTGTGTTTTAAATCGGCAACAATTTCATCTTTAAAAGCATAACCTGGTCCGCCAGAACCATTTCCAGCTGGATCGCCACCTTGTATCATGAAATCGGCAATCACTCTGTGGAATTTTAATCCGTTGTAAAAAGGTTTACCTTTTAATTTTTCGTCTTTTACTTCAGTATTTGTTCCTTCGGCTAGCGAAACGAAATTAGCTACAGTAATAGGAGTTTTTTTGTATTCTAAAGCAATTACAATTTTACCTTTGGAAGTTTCAATTTCGGCAAAAACACCTTCGTTTGCATTTGTAGTTTGTGGTTTTGCAGCTACTGGCTTTTTAGCCGTTTGTGCTACAACGGTTGTCATTCCTAAAAGGAATAAAAAAAGAATGTTGTTTTTTATTTTCATAATTATTTTATTTTTTGTCTTTAATTTCAATTTCAAATATGATGTTGGCATTTGGTGGAATAACATTTCCTGCACCTTGTTCGCCATAAGCCAATTTTGACGGAATAAACAAAACTGCTTTATCGCCAAAATTTAATTTATTTACCGCTTCAATAAAACCTGGAATTAGATTTTTTGAACCAATTTGATAAGGCAATAAGCTGTATCCGTTTTGCATAGCACGTTGTTCATCAAAAGTTCCAAAGGTTTTTGCCACTTCTGGATTGCTGGTATCAAAAAGTGTTCCATCTTCTAGAAAACCTGCATAATCAATACTTATGGTTTCTCCATTTTTTGGTTTTTCTCCTTTTGATTTATGGATTACGGTAAATTTTAATCCCGATGAAGTACTGATTGCTTTTTCTTTTACTTGAGCAAAATAGCTTAACTTTTTATCAATTGCAGGTTTGAATTTCTCTAGTTTTTTACGCTTTTCAGCATCTGATAATTCTTGTTGCTTTTTGCGGTTTTCAGCTTCTTTTTTGAAGTAATTACTAAATACTTTTACGGCATCAAATTTCTTTGCGTCTTCGCCTTTTCTGATTATGGTTACTTTGTGCAACATATCATTTTGGGTAATAGAATTCACAATTTCTTGACTTTCTGGATTTACAATTTCACCAAAAACAGTATGTTTTCCGTCTAGCCAAGGCGTAGGAACAATTGTTACAAAAAATTGACAACTATTAGTTCCAGGGCCAGAATTTGCCATGGATAAAATTCCAGGTTTGTCGTGTCTTAAATCGGTTATTTCATCAACAAAAGTATAACCAGCATCGCCAGCACCAGTTCCAAGCGGATCACCAGTTTGTATCATAAAATCTTCAGCATCGCCATTTGATTTTGATATAACTCGGTGGAATTTAATTTCGTCAAAAATTCTCTTTCCTTTGCATTCTTCAGAGGCAAAAGTATTTTTTCCTTCGGCTAATGTGATAAAATTAGCAACCGTAATTGGTGTTTTTTTGTAGTTTAATTCGAGAAGAATATTGCCTTGTGAGGTTTCTAGTTCGGCATAGATTCCGTCTTTTAAATCTTGATGTTCGTCTTTACACGATGTGATTGTAATGGATAAAGCAAGCAATAGGCATACAATAATTCTATTCATTTTTGATGATATTTACTGGAGTTTGTTTGTTTTCGGGTTTAAAATCGTTTAAGGTTACAGTACAAATTAAGGGTTCGTTGGTACCAATTTTTTTCTCATCACCATGATAACCAAATCCCATGTTGGATGGAAAAAGAAATGTTACTTTTTCGTTTTTACGCATCAATTTAATACCATCGCGCAAACCCATCATGATGTTTTGTTTGTCAACGGCATAAACCTGAGGACGCAATTCTACTTCTGAGTAAACTACATTACCTTTCAAATCTTTTATTTCATAATCAAAAAAAGCAATGTCACCTTTTCTTGGGCGAAGTGTATCTTTTTCGTTTCTAATGTCATAACTATACCAATATCCTTTTTTGGAAGCATAGTATTTTATTTTTGGATTACTTTTGATGATAGAATCAATTTTTGCTTCTTCACCTGCAACCAATTTTTTATTACGAATAATCGATTCTTTCATAAAAGTTCCCGATGAACGAGAAACTGGCATGCGAGCTTGTTGTTGTTTGCAACTTGCCAACGTTACTAAAAGCAGAGCAACTAATGTTATTTTGGATGTTTTTTTCATTCTACTGTTTTGTTTCTGAAATAATTTTTTCAAATTTTTCGATGGTTTTCTTTAAGCTTTCATACGATTTTCCTCCAGCAGCATTGATATGTCCGCCGCCGTTAAAATGGTCACGAGCAAATTGATTAACATCAAAATCACCTTGAGAACGGAACGAAATTTTGATGATATTTTCATCGCGATGTTCAATAAAAATAGCTGCAAATTCTATTCCTTTAATCGTTAATCCATAATTTACAATACCTTCGGTATCGCCTTTTTCATAGTGAAATTCGTCCAATTCTTTTTGAGAAAGCGAAATATAAGACGTTTTCAATTCCGGAAAAACTTTCATGTTTTGCAAAGCTCGTCCTAAAAGTTGTAAACGATTGTATGAATTATTATCGAATAATAAATTGTGAATTTCACTATTATTGATGCCAATGTCAATTAAATCAGCAACAATTCGATGTGTTGTACTGGTTGTTGAAGGAAAACGAAACGAACCCGAATCGGTAGTAATTCCGGTGTAAATACAAGTGGCAATAGTTTTGTCGATTGCCTCTTTTTTGCCCAAATACGAAATGAAATTATATACCATTTCACAAGTTGAACCAAAAACGGTATCCGAATAAGTATAAGTTGCATACGAATCGGGTTTTTGATGATGGTCAATCATTATCATTGGAGCGGTAACTTTGTTTAGCACATGTTCCATTTCTCCAGTTCGGTGTAAAGCATTAAAATCTAGTGTAAAAACAATTTCGGCTTCTTGAATTATTTTGATACAATTTTCTTTATCGTTTTCAAAAATCAAAACGGTTTCAGAACTTGGTAGCCAAGCTAAAAAATTAGGGAAATCGTTTGGTGCAATTACAACAGCTTGATGATTTTCTTTTAGTAGAAAATGATACAAAGCTAATGTTGAACCCATTGCGTCACCATCAGGACTTCGATGAGGAATAATTACAATTTTTTTTGGTGTAGCCAATAACTCTTTTATGGCTAAAATGTCATCGTTTTTCATAGATGGCGAAAATACAAAAATTGAATACAGATTTTATAGATTTTAGCAGTTTTTTATTGCTTATTTGGATAAAAATAATCCGAGCCAAACGGCAAAAAGGCCAGCAATAATGCTCGAAGCAATGTAAGCAAATGCCAAAAAGGAATTATTGCTTTGAAAAAGGTTAATGTTTTCTAGTCCAAATGCCGAAAAAGTTGTAAATCCTCCACAAAATCCGGTGATTAAAAACCATTTCAAATTACTGTCGGTTAAATTATTTTTCTCTAAATAACCAATGAATATTCCAATTAGAAAACAACCTACAATATTGGTTAAAAAAGTAGCTAACGGAAAATTATTTTGCCAAAATTTTGCCACAAAAAGCGATGTTAAAAACCGCAAAACACTACCAATAGCTCCACCAAAAGCAATATATAAAATGGTTTTTAGCATTTATTTTTTTGGATTGTTTTTGTTGATTTTGAACTTGTTTTTGCTACTGTCATTGAATTTGTTATTGCCATTGACTTTGACTTTTGAAAAACTCGCTTCTTCGGTTTTACTGGAAGGTTCAATCAGTTTATTGAGTTGTTTGATTTCGTCATCGGTTAAATCGCGGTAACGACCAACGTGAACATCGAGTGAAATATTGATAATTCGGATGCGTTTTAAAGCGGTAACTTCATAGCCAAGATATTCACACATTCTGCGAATTTGACGGTTTAAACCTTGCGTCAAGATGATTTTAAAAACAAATTTACTGATTTGTTCTACTTTGCATTTTTTGGTTACCGTATCAAGAATCGGAATTCCATTTCCCATTCTCTCAATAAATCTATCGGTTATTGGACGATTTACCGTTACGATGTATTCTTTTTCGTGATTGTTTCGCGCACGAAGAATTTTGTTAACAATATCGCCATCATCGGTCATAAAAATTAAACCTTCACTGGCTTTGTCCAATCGACCAATTGGAAAAATACGTTTTGGATAATTGATGTAATCCACAATATTATCACGAACATTTTGATTGGTTGTACATTCAATTCCAACAGGTTTATTGAATGCTAAATAGATTGGTTTTTCGTTTTTTTCACGAATTAATTTTCCGTCTACACGAATTTCATCTTCAACTGAAACTTTGGTTCCCAGTTCTGGAACAACACCATTTATGGTAATTCGTCCTTGTTCCAATAGTTTATCGGCTTCACGGCGAGAACAATAACCTGTTTCGGAAAGAAATTTGTTAATTCGAGTTTGATTGATTTCCATTTATTTCGAGAATGCTACTTTTATTTAGTCTTGATGGCAAAGATACTATTTTTGAGCATAAAATTTTTCATAAGTTCGTTGATAAGTTCGTTTCAAAAAACAGAAAAAAGATTTGTAAATAGTAAGTTTTTGTTATTTTTACCCACATGAATATACAAGGAAAACTTATAATAATTGGTGGTGCTGTTGATAAAGGTAGTTTCACCGAAACTGATTTAGACAAAAATGCTTCAAAGAATTTAAATTTCTTCGAAGAAGGTATTTTAAAGCGGATAATTAAAGAGTCTAAAAATAAAGAACAATCTCGAATTGAAGTCATTACCACTGCTTCCAAAATTCCAAGAGAAATTGGACCAGAATATGTAAAAGCATTTCGCTATTTAGGTGCTGAAAATGTTGATGTTCTTCATATTGAAAGAAGAGAACAAGCCAGTGAAACTGAAATTCTTGATCGATTGAAATCGGCAGATGTAGTAATGTTTACTGGTGGTGATCAACTTCGATTGACTTCAATTCTTGGTGGAACGCCATTTGATGAAATTTTAATTTCTAAATATCGTAACGAAGATTTTGTGTATGCTGGAACTTCGGCTGGTGCAGCAGCTGCTTCTAATAGTATGATTTATCAAGGAAGTAGTAGTGAAGCATTGTTGAAAGGTGAAGTAAAAATTACGTCTGGTTTAGGATTGATTGACGATGTGGTTATTGATACGCATTTTGTGCAACGCGGGCGAATTGGTCGTTTGTTTCAAGCGGTTGTTGGTAACCCAAAAGTACTTGGAATTGGACTTGGAGAAGATACAGGTTTGTTGATTACAAATGGCCGTCAAATGGAAGCGATTGGTTCTGGATTAGTAATTTTAGTAGATGGAAGAGAAGTAAAAGATACTAATTTGACACAAGTAGAATTAGGTCAGCCGATTTCAATCAACCATTTGGTAACGCACGTTATGAGCAATCATGACCGATTTGATTTGGATACTTTTAAAATGACAATTCACTCTTCACAATACGTTTAATTTTAATATTAGATTTTAGATATAAAATTTTAAATATCTAAAATCTCATATTTGATATCTAATATTTAAATGAAAATAATCATCCACGGCGGATTTTTCTCGGAATCATCAACTAATCATGAAACTAAAGTTGCAAAACAACAAGCGTTACTTCGTATTGTGAAAGATTCGTATGACTATATGAAAACCCATTCGGCTGTAGAAACAGTAGTTTTTGCAACATCACTTTTGGAAGACGATGAATTGTTCAATGCTGGAATTGGTTCTCAGATTCAAAGTGATGGAAAAATCAGGATGAGTGCGTCTTTGATGGATTCTACTACGATGAAAATGAGCGGTGTGATTAATATTGAAGAAGTAAAAAATCCTATTCAAGTTGCGGAAGTTTTGATGACTGTTGATGACCGAATTCTCAGTGGAGAAGGAGCAACCGATTTTGCTAGAAAGCATGGTTTTGATAAATTTTCGACTGAAATTCCTCAAAGAAGAAAAGAATATGAAGCCAAATTAGCTTCAACTGGAACTGGAACCGTTGGTTGTGTGGCTTTGGATAACGAAGGAAGAATTGCTGTGGCAACTTCCACTGGTGGAAAAGGTTTTGAAATTGTTGGTCGAGTTTCTGATTCGGCTACAGTTGCTGGAAATTATTGTAATGAGTTTTGTGGCGTAAGTTTAACTGGTGTTGGAGAAGACATTGTTAGCGGTGCAGTTGCTGCAAAAATTGTAACTCGTGTAACCGATGGATTTTCGTTAGAACAAGCATTTGAAAAAACCTTTGCTGAGCTAAAACCCTTTGACGGTTTCGCAGGCGCAATTGCGATTGATAAAAACGGAAATATCTTCCATCAAGACTCGCATCCAAGTATGGTTTTTGCCAGTTTTGATGGAGAAAAAGAAGAAGTTTTTAATTAGATTAGTTTTTAGTTTTAAATAACTGAATAGTGTAATCCAATAATTTTTGGTTTCCAGTTTCGCCATGACCTGGAACTACGATTTTTAGGTTAGGATATTCCTTTTTGATTTTTTCTACAGTTTTTGACCATTCGGCTGTATTTGCATCGCCTAAATAACCTTTTGTGGTTTTTAATTCTTTAATCAAACAACCACCAAAAAGAACATTTTCACTCGGAAAATAACCGACAATGTTATCTTTGGTATGACCTTCGCCGAAAAATTTGGCGATGATTTTTTCAGTACCAACGTTTAAAACCAGCGAATCGTTAAAACTGTTTTGAGGTAAGGTTTCGTTATTGTTTTTTGCGAATTCTATCGTTTTAAAATTGGCATAGGATGGAATGTTTTTGCTGTGAAAAATAGTTAAACCACCTAAGCAATCGTTGTGAAAATGGGTTGGAATAACTGCGTTAATTTTGGATTGTTGCGTTTCGGTTATCCATTTAATTAATTCTTCGGAAGTTTTAGTATTGGTTGGTGTATCAAAAACGATAGCTTCGTTGTTATTGCTCACAATCAAACCATTGCAAGGCACATTTCCAAAATCTTGAGTTTGCAAAAACGATGTATGCACAAATGCGTTTTGTGAAACTTGAGTAATGATTAAATCTTTAGATTGGTAAACTTCTTTGGGTTGAAATACGTTACTTTTCTTAGAACTACAGTTGATGAAAAATAAAGTAATTGAAAAGAAAAGTAGAAGTTTTTGAGTGGTTTTCATTTTTTGGAAATTCAAATTTTAAAAAGTACAAAATGTTACTAAAATTCATGTTTTATTAGAAAAGTTTGTTGATGTTGAATGTAGTAAATTTGAATTAACAGAGTTTACAGTTTCTAAAGGTTTGAAATTAGTTGCTAAAGCGTAAAAACGTTCTGCTAAAAGATATAAATGAGTTGCTAAAGCGTAAAAGCCTTTTGCTAAAAGATATAAATGAATTGCTAAAGGGTGAAAACCTTCTACTAAAGGTTATAAATGAATTGCTAAAGGGTGAAAACCTTCTACTAAAGGTTATAAATGAGTTGCTAAAGCGTAAAAACTTTTTACTAAAAGATATAAATGAGTTACTAAAGTGTGATAACCTTCTGCTAAAGGATATATATGAGTTGCTAAAGGGTGAAAACCTTCTGCTAAAGGATACAAATGAGTTGCTAAAGAATGAAAACCTTCTGCTAAAGAATGATATGTTTTAGTTGTTTTTTTGTTGATACGAGCAAGATACTTGAACTAGCGGTGTTTTTATTTTTTAGTCAACAAAAAATTATAGCCACACATATGACAGATTGGACCAAAGCTTTCAAAATCAACACCATTACTATTTTCGCATTTTGGACACATTATACTTCGTAATTTTCCATCTCTATCACTATAAAGTTCTGAACCAATATTCCATAATTTGCCAAATTCAGAATGAAATTTTTTTATAAGAAAATTATTTTCTGTTTCAATAAGAGATTCAAAATTTCTATTGATTTCAGCATCAGTTAAATTTAATGAACCAAAAAATAATTTATTTTGAGTAAATATAAATTTATGATGCATATTTTGATAATTCCCACGTACTTTTAAACCTAGTGATTTGCAATAAATATAATTTCCTTCATGCTTTAATATTTTAATAAGCGCTTTACTAATGACGATTTCAGATTTACCAGCTTCTTTTGGTCTTATTAAGTCAGATGTATTTAATATCAATAAGGTTTTTTGTTTTTTTTTTTGCTCGTTCAATTATTAATTCAGCAAAGTATTCGCTATTAAAATATGCGACAGCAATATGTAAGTCAGAATCTTCTAAAAATAAATTTGATAACCTCTTTATTATTAAATTATTATCGCCTGGTTTTAAGAAGTGTGTTCTCATAAAATGACTGCTAATAATAAAATATACGAAAGTGTTTTAATTTGTCAAATAACATTCGTTAAACCATCTCAATAATTGTTTTTTATAAATGTTTATAGCTATCAAATTAACCTACTAAAACAAAAAACCTCTCAACAATGTCGAGAGGTTTTGTTATAAAGATTGAAAATTTATTATTTAATCGTTAATGCATTTTCAATTAAAAAGGAAATGTAATTTCGGTGTGCTTTTGTGCTTTCGTCTAATGAAGAAGCTGTACTAAGCATCAGTTTAATTTTCTTTAAGGTTTGACGTGCGGCAGCTTTTGCAATATCGTCATGACGATTTCTAGTATCGTTGATGTCGGCAATTTTTGCAACTTCTTTTACAAAATAAGTTTGTAGGTATTGGCGTTGCATGTTTACTTTACCTATTAAATCGGCTCTGAAAATTCCATTGGTTAAATCGGTCATGATTTCGGCAACGGTATAGCTATTTCCATATAAACTTGTGTTAGAAACTCTTTGTAACGTTGTTGGGTGAAGAATATGTCCAAGCGTTGCATCGGTTTGAATAGATTGATAAATATCGTCTAATTTTGGATCTTCGGTAGAAGAGAAGAAGTTAAAACCACGTCTTTGTAATTGTAAATAAGGATACAATGGTGCATCAACGCTGTAGGCATTTGGAGCAAAAACGTATTTGTTCAACACTTCAATAGCTCTTTTTTGTTGTGCTTTTGAAACAGGTGTAAACGGTTTTTCGGTTGTGTTTTGACCAACGAAACTTCTGTCTACCATTACACCACCAACATAACGGCTAACTACTGCTGCCATGTTTCTTCTTTGATTGTTTAGGTTTGAAAAACGCGCTCTTAGTTCGGCATAACTTTGACCTTCTTTGCTGTATTTAGTTTTCAATTTAGCCATAACATTGTTAACCAATTGAAATCTTTCTTCCGCATTTCCAATTGCATCACTACTTAAATCATTAATCATCACGCGTGGATCGATTGCTTTTCCTGGTGATCTCATATCGTCGGCATCGTTTCCAAAAGCTAAAGCTGGTTCTGTGCTTCGGCTTAAGATTTTTGTCAATTCAGCTTCTTCTGATTTTTCATCAAATTCTCTGTAACCATATTCAATTGCCCAAAGGTCATATGGTCCAGGTTTTACAGTGTAATAATTTCCTTGTTTGCTTCTGTCTAAAGAAAGATTTATGGCAGGATAATCCATTACTGAACCAATAAGACCAACTTTTTCGGTGATGGCTTTGTTGTGTAATTCGGCTGGAGCTAACATTTGGCTCGATTTCATGTTGTGGTTTAACCCTAAAGTATGTCCCATTTCATGCAATACTAAATAGTATAAAAATTCCTTGTGAACTTCTTTCAAAGTTTCTGGATTTTCACCAAAAGCTTCTGCCAAAGTTGTTCCCATGATGAACTGATTTTTAAGTTCGCTAGCCATTGTACAAGCACTTCCGTCTTTGTGGAAATAATGGTTTAGGTGTTCAGAATCACCTGAATTTTTTACAGAATATAATTCATCCAAAGATGGAGAACTACTTCCCGAAGCCCATTCGATTGTGATATCAGAACCTAAAATTTGTCCTGTTCTTGGATTTGCAAAACTTGGTCCAATGGCACCATAAGTAGGATAAGCCGAAGCAACCCAACGAATTACGTTGTAGCGAACATCGCCAGCATCCCAATCGGCATCATCTGGTTGGATTTTCATAACAACTGCATTTTTGAAACCAGCTTTTTCAAACGCTTCGTTCCATTTATTTCCAGCTTCAACAACGGTTTGACGATATTCTACTGGCGTTGTGTTTTCAACCCACCAAACGATTGGTTCCACAGGTTCGCTTAAAAAAGCACCTGGATCTTTTTTGGTCAAATACCATCTGTGGATAATATCTTTATAAGGCGTTGCTTTCATGCTGGTTTGGTCGTTTACCGTTTGTCCAAAATAACCAACGCGCGGATCATCTCTTCTTGCTCTGAAATCGTTTTTAGGCATTTCAAGAAAAGTATGTTGGATACGAACACGAACATAACGTGCGTCAGTAATGTCATCGCCACCGCCATTTAACGGAGCTGGATTGTCATACGCCAAATCAACTAAAACATCAGTATTGTTTGGATAGGAGCGAATGCTGTGGTATTTTGATTTTGCAGCATTGAAATTTCCTAAATTGAAAACGGCTCCAGGTGGAATTCCTGGTGGCATAATTGGTTTTACAGGATCCATTTTTTCGCTAAGAAATAAACCGTCGGCAGCAATTAGATAACCATTGCTATCTTCGGCTACTACTTTTTCGGCTAAGAAAATGGCTTCCGAAATATCGGTTCCAGCGGTTTTGCTCACAGCGTTGTTTTTGTCATAATAAAAATTGGTGTTTACAATACCAAATTCAATTTTATCATTTGCTTTATTGATGTTAATGATGTTGGTTGATCTGTGCATACTTTGATTTAAACCCAAAGTTGTTGGTCCATTCATTGAGTAACTTTGGTAGATAAATTCTTTACCCAATTGGTCTTTTTTGACAAAAAGTTGAATGCTACCCGTTACTGTGTCTTGGTAAATGGTAAACAAACCTTCCGATTTTTTGCTGGATTTTATTTTCTCAGCGATTGTTGGTTTAGCAGGTTTTGCTTTTTTGATAGAGTCTGCTTTTGCAGCAGCAGCGATTTCTTTTTTGTTCTTCTTTTTTCGTTCTGACTTGTCTTGCGCTTGAGACAAACCTGTGCACAAAAGAACTCCAAGAGAAAGCATGAACGTAAGTCTAATTTTGTTCATAAATTAAAATTTAATAGATTGATGAAAGGTTTGGTGTTAAATATAAAATTTGTCTAAAATACAATATAATTTGGTATGTCAAGTATAAGGGAAAGTCTTTTTTTTAGTTGTTCAAATTTTGGAACTTTGAACTTTAACTAAAAAAATAAACCTCTTTAAAATTGCTTCTAAAGAGGTTGCTTTTTATAAATAGTATAAATTTTTATTTTTTTGAGAGGTTGTGGAACAGTTACTGCTGTTAGCAATAGTTTTTTAATCATTAAACACGTCTTTATCGATTTCGATTTCAACTTCTGTTATTTTTACTTCTTGATTATTTGCGAATTCAAAAGTTCCTTTTCCACTAACTAATTTGTTATATGGTATATCAAAACTTGTATCTCCTTTTGATGCTCCCATAATTAAATTTGCTGAAAATCTACTATTATTAAAATTAAACTCATTTTTTGGAATGTCAACATATAATTTTGCTTCATTGATTTCGACTTCCCAATCATTTACTCCATAATTTCCAGGATTTGTATTTGATAGTATGTCATTCCAGATTTCAACATCATATTGTAATTGATGTATAATTTGTTTTCTAATTTCATGTAATTGCATAAAGTAATGTTTTATCGTTTTTTTATGTTTTTTCTGTCATTTTTATAATTTTGTGTGAACTTTGGATATAACCAAATTACAAGAATTGAGTAAACAACAATGTTTAAAATCATTCCTCCAACCAAAGTTTCGTTTTTTTCAATTAATGATTTGATTAGCATATAAAATGAAAGTAGAAAACCAAAAATAATAAATATTAAGCAACCGAAATTTCCGCTATGTTTTGCAACTAATGCTAATTCATTCATTAAGTTGTTTTTGAAAGCGTCATAATCCATTTCGGAATATTCTGTTGCTTTTTTCTTTGCTTGATTTTGCCAATTGTTCATTCTTTCTTCCACTTGTTTAGAATTATTACCTAAAAAAATCTCATCATAAATTTTTCTTTTTTCACTATCTTTTAGTATTTCATATGCTTCGGTAATTTCCCTAAAATAAAAACTTGCGTTTTCAGATTTATTATGGTCTGGATGATATACAAATGCTAATTTTCTATACGCTTTTTTAATTTCTTCGATTGTAGCATTTTTATTTAGTCCTAACGTTTTATAGTAATTTTTCATTTATGTTGAGTTATTGAATTCGTTTTGATTCGGGCAAAATTACTTTTAACACTCAAATATACAAAAGTCTTTTAATCTAAATTTTATGTAAAGCAAAAAACCTCTCAACAATATCGAGAGGTTTTAGTATAAAAAAGGGAAAATTTAATTAGTAATTAAAGATTTCGTCTAAAGTTACTTCTTCAATTTGACCTAATTTTTTAAGTGCTTCAAAGTCTAAGCTTTCTTTTTTACCAATAATAGCTGTATTGTATTTTTTGGTTTTTACTTCTTTGTTAAAGAAATCGTCAGTAGTTTTTAGGGTTAAACCTTGAATACTTTTGTAAATGTCTTTTCTAATATCGTAGTCGATTCCTAATTTTTTCAAATTTAATTGGTTGAAATAGATATTGGCTTTGATAATTCTGCTGGAAGCCATTTGTTTCAAACTAGATTCTTTTGCGTTATCAAATTGCTTTTCAATTTTTGGCATTTCAGATAATAATGTATTGATAGCATCAACTGCTTCTGGTAGTTTGTTTGCTTGTGTTCCAATTGAAACTTGCATATAATCACTTAGATTTTTATCGATTGCCATTCCATAAAATGCTCTTGCTGAATAAGCCAATGACTTCGATTCTCTAATTTCTTGGAAAACGATTGATGATAATCCTGAACCAAAATAGGCGTTGAAAACATTTACAGTTCCAGCAATTGCAGGATTGTATTTTTCTCCTTTGGCAACTCTGGTCATTTCGGCTTGAACCATGTCATAATTTGCAAAATAAACTTTGTTTGTCGTTACTGGTTCTGCATATTTTTTTGGCGTTGGGATAGCTTTGTTAGCTGCCATGTTATGGTGTTTTTCTAAACTAGCCACAATTGGGTTTAGGTCATTTCCATAGAAGAAAATTTCGTGTTGGTAATCGTTTACACCTTTGATAAGGTTAGTTAATTCTGCAACATTCATTTCTTTCAATTGTTTCTCTGAGAGAATATCGCGGAAACGAGATTCTTTTCCAAACTTAGCGTAATTGGTTAATGCATTCATAATGCTTTCTTTACGCTTTTTAGCATTGGCACGATTGTTTAAAATAGTTTCCACTTGAGTATTGTAAACTTCTTGATCTGGTTTTACGTTTTTGATAAAATTTTCAAGTAGTTCGATACCTTTTGGAAGGTTGTTTTCTAAACCAGAAAGTGTGATGTAGCTCAATTCAGTTCCAACATTTACAGAATACGAAATTCCAATTTTGTAGAATTCTTTTTTGATTAGTTCAGCACTTTGTTTATCAGTTCCAAAATAATCAAGCATTCCAACAGCTAACGCTAATTTTTTGTCGTGGTCTGAACCCATGTTGAAGATGTAGTTCAAACGAGCAATTGAATTGGTTGTGTTTTTGATGAAACTAACAGTAGTATTTTTAACTTTTTTAGTTTGAATTTCTTTTTTGAAATCAACAAAAACAGGTGCTAAATCAGCCGATTTTAGATTTTGAAAATCTTTATAAAATTGTGATTGTGAGTCTCTGTTTAATTGAACCGGAGTTATTTTTGGGTTAGAAACACGAACTAATTTATCGTTTACACCTTTTCTTTTGTAAACAATTACAAAGTTATCTTTGAAGAATTCGTTAGCAAATTTTACTACATCTTCTTTTGTAATTTTTGAATATTCATCAATTTCAGAAACAACTTCGTTCCAACTTCTACCTTGAATAAATGCACCATACATAGTCGTTGCTAAACCATCAGCTGATTCGAAGTTTTTCATTTCATCTAATTTCATGTTATTGATGATGGCTTTTATCATCCATTCGTCAAAGTCGCCTTTTTTGATTTTATTAACTTCTGTTAACAAAAGACTTTTGCCTTCTTCCAATGTTTGTCCTTCTTTCACAGATATACTCATTCCAAAATATCCATAATCATTGAAAGTTGAAGTATATGCTCCAGCGCCAAGTGCTGATTGTTTTTGATTTATATTGGTGTCAATTAGACCTACATCTCCTTGATTAGAAAGAATTTCGGCAATTATAGTTGCTAAACGAGTTTCTTTTGTTCCAGCGCCAGCAGTTCTCCAAGCCATCATTAATCTTTCAGCAGTTGGACTTTTTACTTCTCTTTCAACTATTGTTGTCATTGGTTTTTCATCAACAGTACTTTTATTTGGTAATTCTTTATATTTGAATGTTCCAAAATATTGATCAACCATTTTAATAGTTTTATCAAAATCTAAATCACCAACTAGTACAACTGCCATATTATTTGGTACATAATAAGTGTTGAAATAGTTGTGAATAGCAACCATTGAAGGGTTTTTCAAATGTTCAGACTTTCCAATTGTAGTTTGTTGACCATATGGTGTAAGAGGAAATAATGCATCCATTAATTCATAATTCAGTAAGCGACCATCATTGTCTTGTGCACGATTGAATTCTTCATAAACTGCTTCTAATTCTGTATGGAAAAGTCGTAAGACCAGTTCCGAAAAACGCTCTTTTTCAATTACCATCCATTTTTCCAACTCAGTTGAAGGAATATTATTTTTGTATACAGTTTCATTTAGCCAAGTGTGCGCATTGGTTCCTTTTGCCCCTAACGATGAAATCAATTTATCATATTCATTTGCAACCGAATATTTAGAGGCTTCTTGCGATACTTCGTCAATTTGTTTATAAATAGCGGCTTTCTTTTCAGGATTGGTTTCTGCTTTGTGTTGTTCGTATAAATCAGAAATTTGAGCAATTAGTTTTTTCTCAACTTCCCAATTTTGAGTTCCAATTTTACTTGTACCTTTAAATACCATGTGTTCAAGGTAGTGAGCTAAACCAGTATTGTCGGCTGGATCGTTGTTTGAACCTGTTCTTACAGGAATATAAGTTTGAATTCTTGGCTCATCTGTATTTTGAGCTAGATAAACTTTCAATCCGTTTTTTAGGGTATAAATACGAGTTCCGGTTTTATCGTTTTTTACCGTTTCGTAACTGTAACCTTGTTTGTCAGTCTTTTTTTCTGTGGAAGAATTTTGTGCCATGACTGTTGTTAATGAGAGAATTAAACAACCGGTTAATAGTATTTTTTTCATGTATATAAGTTTGTTTCAAAAATAGAGAAACTATAAACTCCTTAATCAAAAAAAATGTTAAAAATAGACTATTGCTGAGAGTTTTATCCATAAAAAAGCCCAACTAAAAGTTGGGCTTTTCTATATAAGTAAGTTAAAATCGAGGTTGTACAAACGTTTATTTTACTTTATTCACAACAGCTTTAAAAGCTTCTGGGTGATTCATTGCTAAATCAGCTAATACTTTACGGTTCAATTCGATACCGTTTTTCTTAACTAATCCCATGAATTGAGAATAACTCATTCCTTCCAATCTAGCTCCAGCGTTAATACGTTGAATCCATAATGCACGGAAGTTTCTTTTGTTTTGCTTTCTATCGCGGTATGCATAAAGCATAGCTTTTTCAACTGCGTTTTTAGCAACTGTCCAAACGTTTTTACGACGACCAAAGAAACCTTTGGCTTGCTTCATTATCTTTTTTCTTCTTGCTCTTTTAGCAACTGAATTTACTGATCTTGGCATAATTTTTCTGTTTTTTTTGTAGCAGGCGTCCTGAATTTAATCAAAGGAACTTAAAGCCATACTCCAAGGTTATTAAATAATTTTTAAACCTAAAGAACTATTAGATAATTCTTAATTGTTCTTTTACACTCTTCATATCTGTTTTGTGAACCAAAGCAGAGTGTGTTAACGCTAATTTACGTTTTTTAGACTTTTTAGTCAAAATGTGACTTTTAAAAGCGTGTTTTCTTTTAATTTTTCCAGAGCCAGTAACTTTAAAACGTTTCTTAGCACTAGATTTTGTTTTCATTTTAGGCATAATTTCCCAAATTTATTTGTGATTCAACTTACTTACTTTTTTTTAAGCGACACAATTCGCTTACTTTTTATTGTCATTCCCGCTTTTCACTACAATCTCTTCGAGGATTTTCGTTTCAATCGGTCCCGAAACTTCGGGATAAACAGTAAACCATTTTCTTAACTAGAAATTATTTACCTTTTTTCTTTGGAGCAATGAACATAATCATTCTCTTACCTTCAAGAACTGGCATAGCTTCAACTTTACCAAATTCTTCTAAATCCTGTGCCAAACGCAACAATAAGATTTGTCCTTGTTCTTTATAGATGATAGAACGACCTTTAAAAAACACAAACGCTTTCAATTTAGAACCTTCTTTTAGGAATTTTTCAGCATTCTTTCTTTTAAATTCATAATCGTGCTCATCGGTTTGAGGTCCAAAACGAATCTCTTTAACAGTGATTTGAGTAGATTTAGCCTTTAACTCTTTATCACGTTTCTTTTGTTGATAAATGAATTTTCCATAATCCATCAATTTACAAACTGGCGGATCAGCGTTTGGAGAGATTTCTACTAAATCTACTTCCAATTCAGTTGCTAAACGCAAAGCTTCAGTGAATTTGAAAACTCCTGGTTCAATGTTTTCACCTACTAAACGTACTTCAGAAACACCACGAATTAATTCATTAATTCTATGCGCTGCTGTTTTTTCTACTCGAGGTTGATAACCTCTGTTGTTTCTAATTGCTATGGCTATATTATTTTAGTTAAACTTCAAATGTTTTTAATGTTTTGGTAATTTCTTCGTTAACAATTTTAGCAAATTCATCAATTGTTACTGTAATATTACCTTTTCCTTCTTGTCCGTGACGACGAACAGAAATCGTTCCGTTATTTGCTTCTTCCTCGCCAACAATCAGCATAAACGGCATTTTTTGAACTTCCGCATCTCTGATTTTTTTACCAATCGTTTCGTTACGGTTGTCAATTAGGGCGCGAATTTCGTGATTTTCTAGCAATTCTAAAACTTTTTTAGCATAATTTTCATATTTCTCACTCAAAGACAAGATAATAGCTTGCTCTGGCATCAACCAAAGTGGGAAATTTCCAGCTGTATGTTCCAGTAAAATAGCGATAAAGCGTTCCATTGAACCAAATGGCGCACGGTGAATCATAATTGGTCGGTGTAATTTGTCATCGGCACCTTTATAAGTTAATTCAAAACGTTCTGGTAAATTATAATCCACCTGAATTGTTCCTAATTGCCAGCTTCTGCCTAGAGCATCTTTTACCATGAAATCCAATTTTGGACCATAAAAAGCAGCTTCGCCACTTTCAATAACATAGTTTAATCCTTTATCACGTGCTGCACTAATAATTGCATTTTCTGCTTTTTCCCAGTTTTCAACGTTACCTATATATTTATCTGGATTTTCTAAATCACGAACTGAAACTTGCGCTGTGAAATTTTCAAATCCTAATGAACCGAATACATATAATACAAGGTCAATTACTTTTTTGAATTCACTGTCTAATTGATCCGGAGTACAAAAAATGTGAGCATCGTCCTGAGTAAATCCACGTACGCGTGTCAATCCATGCAATTCTCCCGATTGTTCGTATCGGTAAACCGTTCCAAATTCAGCATATCGCTTTGGTAAATCTTTGTAAGACCAAGGTTTTGTGTTGTAGATTTCGCAGTGATGCGGACAATTCATTGGTTTTAATAAAAACTCTTCGCCTTCTGCAGGTGTGTGAATTGGTTGAAAACTATCAGCACCATATTTTGCATAATGTCCAGAAGTTACATAAAGTTCTTTCTGACCAATATGTGGTGTAACTACTTGTTCATAGCCGGCTTTCTTTTGAGCTTTTTTTAAAAATTGCTCTAATCTATCTCTTAAAGCTGCACCTTTTGGTAGCCATAACGGTAAACCTTGTCCAACTTTTTGAGAAAACGCAAACAGTTCAAGTTCTTTTCCAAGTTTTCTATGGTCACGACGTTTTGCTTCTTCTAATAATTCTAAATAGTCAGTCAAATCTTTTTGTTTAGGAAAAGAAATACCATAGACACGTGTTAACTGTTTGTTTTTTTCGTCACCGCGCCAATAAGCACCAGCAACGCTCATTATTTTCATAGCCTTGATGATTCCTGTATTCGGAATATGTCCACCACGACAGAGGTCAAAAAAGTTAGAATGGTCACAAAACGTTATCGTTCCGTCTTCTAGATTTGAAATCAATTCCGTCTTATATTCGTTGTCTTTATATATGGCTAAAGCTTCAGCTTTAGAAACTGGACGCATTTTAAACTCATGCTTTTCTCTCGAAACTTCTAAAACTCGGTCTTCAATTTTCTTAAAATCAGCATCCGTAATTTTAGTATCACCAAAATCTACATCATAATAAAAACCATTATCAATTGCTGGACCAAGAGTTAATTTAATTCCAGGAAATTGTTCTTCCAAAACCTGTGCCATCACGTGCGAAGTAGAATGCCAAAAAGCTTTTTTACCTTCTTTATCATTCCATGTATATAATATAAGAGAACCGTCGGTCGTCAATTCGGTTGATGTCTCAATAGTTGTACCATTAAAAGCTGCTGAAATTACATTTCGAGCTAATCCTTCACTGATGCTTTTTGCAACATCCATCGGAGTAGTATTTTTTGCAAACTCCTTAATCGAACCGTCAGGTAGAGTAATCTTTATCATTATTTATAAATTTTTAAGTCCAATTCCAAAACTTCAGAATGGGGTACAAATATATAAGATTAAAAAAACACATACAATACATACAAGTTAATTATCTAGAGTAAAACTTCTGGATTATATGATTTAGAAATTTTTATCTTATAATCATGTTTCTTAAAAATTAAGTTATAAAATTATAAATTT